>VBBH01000108.1 GCA_005888695.1 Candidatus Bathyarchaeota archaeon | reverse complement strand
AGAATGAACTCGTAAAAAGTAATTAAGCTCTTAAGACGAATCGAATTTCATGAAACCTGCACAGAAGGGCACGCAAAAGTCCGTCAAGAGCATAACCGCGACCAGCAAGAAGTTCAAGGGATTCACGGACGAGGAAAGGGGCGCGATGAAGGAACGCTTCCAAGAGCTGAAAGGAGACAAGGCGGACGGGGAAGGCGCAGTGCTGGCGAAGATCGCCGATATGCACGAACCAGATCGCACCATGGCCAAGCGGCTCCATGCAGTCATCATGGAAAGCGTGCCAGCACTCTCGCCGAGACTCTGGTACGGCATGCCCGCGTATGCCCAGGAAGGGAAGGACGGCAAGGTCGTCTGCTTCTTCCAACCGGGGCAGAAGTTCAAGACGAGGTACTCGACGTTCGGCTTCAGCGACAAGGCGAACCTCGACGAAGGCAACATGTGGCCGACCGCCTTCGCATTGAAGGGGTTGACTGCCGCCGAAGAGGCAAGGATCGCCGCGCTCGTGAAGAAAGCGGCGAGCTAGGGACCTCTCCTCTCTCATGCCACAATGGTTTCAACGCAGTGTCTACGGACACGGGCTCACATTTTACGGAACAATTGCCTTCCTCACATCCTTCTTCGGATCCCGACTATTCGCTGACCTGAATCCTACTGTTGTAGTGGAGACTGGTGGCGTCCATTTCCATCACTTCTGGTACGGTCTGATCATGATGTCCGCTGCGGGCTGGCTGGGAATCGCTTACAATAATCAGAGGCTGGAGAGGATCTATGCGTTAGTGTTCGGCTTGGGCGCTGGCCTACTTGCGGACGAGGTGGGCCTACTCTTGACATTCAATGATTATCATTCACAATTGACGACTGACTTTTTCATCGGCACGGTCGGGTTCATCATAATCGCCACGGAGGTGGTCGGATACCGCAAGCTTCTGGTTAGGGATGTTGCCCATGTTAGTCGGAACGAGCGACTGATCCATGTAGGAGTCGTCCTCGTTGGATTGTCTACATTGTTCTTCTCGGTCAATCTCCTGATCGCGGGTGCTGTGGCTGCAGGTCTCGGGGTCATTGTCCTATTGATGGCTTTCGAAGCGGCGAAGGCTGGGATGGTTGGAGGCCTGGCCTACGGCGCCGTTACAGCAGTATCCGAATCCATCCTACTCCTAGTTGCGAGCGACATCAGGTCGCAGATACAATTGGATCTTGTTACAGGGCAAAATGTGGGATTGACCGTTGATCAGCTCGTAACTCTTGCGATTCTGATCGTCATCCTAGCCTCGATTATTGGTGGAGTTATCATAGGAGCAATTCTCGGACTCGTCTTTTCTGGGGTGAACAGCAGATTCTTGAAGGGTCGAAGCATACTATCGAAGGCCCTCCTGTTTGGACTAGTGCTCTGGATCATAAACTCCCTAATCAATCTCACCGGACTCTTCGATTACGGAGTTGTCTATGGTATTGTACAGCTGGGGCTCGGCTTAGCCGCGAGCCTGGTCTATGGCTACCTTCTAGGCAGGTTGTACCCTAGGTTCAGACGTAAGACTGTGGAACCGAATAGCCCGAATACCTCTACAGTATCAAGGACTGGGACGGTCTGATGAGAGTCTACACTGTACACAGCTTGACCGTACAGGAGGGACGAGACCATGCGAAGCCATAAGCGGCAGATCAAGACATGACATGTTCAACCTTGTGGATGAGTCCATTTTCACATTCCGACCAAGAATTGCGTCCCGCCTCTACAACTGGGACGAAGGCTAGAGTCGGAGTAGAGGTGCAAACTGAATTTGTCTGGAATGTCAGGATACCATTACGCGACGGTGTCAAGCTCTCCGCCACGCTGTACAAGCCTCGTGAGATGAAGAAGCCTCTTCCAGTGATCTTTACGCTCACTCCTTACACTGCCGACACCTATCATGAACGTGGAGTTTACTTCTCCAAGAATGGATACGTCTTCGCTCTCGTCGATTGTAGGGGCAGAGGAAACTCAGAAGGCGAATTCAGGCCTTTCGAGAATGAGGGACGAGACGGCTATGATATTGTCGAGTGGCTTGCTCGTCAGTCATGGTCGAATGGGAAGATTGCAATGTGGGGCGGCTCCTATGCGGGCTTCGATCAGTGGTCGACTCTGAAGGAGTTTCCTCCACATCTAAAGACGATCGTGCCTGCGGCTTCGGCGCATCCCGCTGTAGATTTTCCGTTCTTCAAGAATATCTTCTTCTCCTATGAAATGCAGTGGTTGACGCTCACCAGTGGCTTAACTGCGAACTATGCTGTCTGGGGCGATAGCAAGTTTTGGATCGAGAAATTTCGAGAACACTACCTGAAACATCTGCCCTTCCGTGACTTGGATAAGACAGCGGGCAACATGTCAACTGTCTTCAGTAATTGGGTAACCGAGCACCCTACGCCCGATAACTATTGGAGTGCTATGGCCCCAGATCAACGGGACTATAACAGAATGGACGTGCCAATTTTGACAATCACGGGTCATTATGATGGGGATCAACCGGGTGCACTGGAGTTTTACAGGCGGCATATGAAATATGGTTCCCGATCTGCAAAGAGTGATCATTACTTGGTCATCGGGCCTTGGGATCATCCGGGAACTAGGACTCCGAAGAAAGAGGTGGGTGGGTTGACCTTTGGAGAGGCGAGTCTTGTGGATCTTAACAAGTTGCATAGGGAATGGTATGATTGGACGATGAAGAGTGGATCGAAGCCCGAGTTTCTCAAGAGGCGAGTGGCGTACTATGTGACGGGAGTAGGGGAGGAGGCTTGGAAGTATGCCGACACTATCGAAACGATTTCAAATGACAAACTGAAACTGTATCTCCAGTCTCCCGGAATCTCTGCAGGCGACTCATTACATTCCGGATTCTTGACCGAGGAAAAACCTGGCAAACAGTTGCCGGACCAGTATGTCTACGATCCAATGGACGTTCGGCCGGGGGAAGTGGAGAGGGACGAGGTCAAGAACTTCTTGACAGACCAGCGATACGCATTGAACTTTCCCGGTGCGGGAGTCGCGTATCATACTGACCCCTTCAGCGATGCAACGGAGATCTCTGGTTCTCCTAGACTCGTTGTATGGATGAGCATCGATGTACCCGACACTGACTTCTGGGTCCGTCTCTACGAGATTATGATCGATGGATCAAGCGTCTTTCTCTCCGAGGACTTGTTGCGGGCGCGCTACAGAGAATCACTAGTAAAACCGATACTTGTCAAGGCTGGGTCGGTTGATCGTTACGAGTTCAACGGCTTCTACTTCTTCTCTCGACGCATTTCCAAGGGAAGCAGGTTACGCCTCACCCTATCCTGTCCAAATTCGATCTTCCTAGAGAAGAACTATAACAACGGCGGCGTTGAAGGCGAGGAGTCAGGTAGAGAAGCGCGCAAGGCCAATGTAAAGGTCTACCATGACTCGACACGACTGAGCTTCCTTGACCTACCACTGGTAAAGTGACGAATTACTATCGTGTGACTCTGCGACTGGCTGGACTGTCCAATTCATAGTTGCTGTCCGGGAGCATGACTCAGCGAAGAGAATTCTTCCAAGCCGCCGGGACGCGAGCCGTGTATACGACTTCCTTAGCCCCGAGAAATTCTGCTAAATGTTCTATCTTCTCCCCGATCTTCGACGCGGCCTCCTTGTCATCTGGCGCGCCAGGCTCCGCGTGCACCGAATTGATCATTAGCGTCTCTTTGCTTTTTTCCAAAATGGGGTCGATTCTGCCTATCAATCTCTCCCCCCACAGGATGGGTAGTACGTAGTAACCGAACTTTCGTTTGTGTTGAGGCAGGAACATTTCATGGTTGTAGTCGAAGCCAAAGACTCTGTTTGTTCTTTGTCTGCCGCAGATCAGATTATCGAAGGGAGGAAGCAACGAGATCCGCGGCTGCCAATCATGGTCATTGATTGATTCGAGGAGCCTGACGTCTAGATCATGGATGTATCGCTCGTCCCTCTCTTGAAACTCGGCAACGTGAACCCGATGCATGATAGAGTCCTTCTGAAGGCTTTCCAAGGCCTTCTTCAGGTTCTGATAACGGCCGCGCGGGAAATAGTAGTTAATCTCGCGAGGCGAAGCTGTCCCGAGGGCCCTGATAGCTCTCTGAGCAGCTATGCGCTCAACCTCTTCTTCTGAGAGTTGCTTCTTCTCCACCGATTTCGGGAGGAACATCTCGGCTAGGGTCCATATGTTCCGGTTACCTTGATGACCTGCTACAATGATCTTTCCGCTCATTTCCAAGTGGAAGAGCATCCTGGAGACAACGCTTCCAGTACTCCATCCGTCCACACTCTTGGTACGAACATACTCTTTGAACTGGGTCAGCTGTAGTGGTCCCTTCTTGAGCTGAGTCAGTATAGACTTGCCCAGTTCTTTGTGCTCGGCAAGGAACTCTCTCGTTCTCGGCTTCCGCGATCCCCAAGACTTGCCGATCGATTCTGGGTATCGCCTCATCATCGAATAGTATAGTGGATAGTCTTCGGTAAGCACGAGCGAGGCTGCGAAGTTGACCCAGTGTAGGAACAGTCTCTTCTTGTCCCACAGTAGTTTTTCGAGGTCCGAGAGCCGAAAATTGCCTACCCGGTTCCAAAGGGACAACACATGAGACGGCGCGACTACCGCTATTGGGTCCCACTGAACAAAGGTTAGGTCGCGCACCACTGACAGGATATCTTTGCCTGTTGCCCTCGACGGCAACCTGCCAGCGAGATGTTGCTTCGTGACCGCAAGTCGTCTTGCGGCTTGTGCAGAAGTCGTTATGGTCGCTTTGTCCAAATGATTTGATGTCTCGATGCCCGAGTATCTCGGGTTGCACTGATAATGTTTCTAGCTTAGGGATCGGCTATGACGATACCGGAAAAAAAGGCATATGACTCGCTATGCAGAGTGAATTTGCTTCTCTTGATGGAACGGTCTCGTTTTTACAAATCGCCTGGGACGTAGACTAGTTCGAGCTTTATCCGGTCAGGATCCTCAAAGTAGACTGCGTAGTAGCCCGGATCATAATCCTTCCACTCCTTAGGCCCGCCATACAGTGTCGGGATCTTCTGGGGAAGAAGATAGCTGCGATAGAGCTCGTCGACTGCTTCGCGGCTTGGTGCTCGGAAGGCTATGTGGTTGAGACCGATACGTTTCCGATGATAGCCCTCGGCGAGGAGCCTCTTGGGACACTGGGCAAGGATGATTCTGGTTCCCTCCTTCTGCCATTCTACTATTCCCTCTATTTCGAATACCTTGGTAAAGCTGAGCCGGCCCAGCAGCTCGGCGTAGAACTTTGCAGATTTCTGAATATTCGAGACCTGGATCTGGAAGTGGTGAACCGGATGCTTGAACTTATTTTCCAAGACTGGACCAGACCACTTCTCGTAGAGTCACCTTAGCCGCTGAGTTCTTCCAATGTCTCTTCGTGAGCCCTATCCGACTCAATGGACAAATTCCAACTTGATTCTATCAGGGTCCTCGAAATAGACCGCATAGTAGCCCTTCCGGTACTCAGGATATTCTTTCGGTCCACCGTAGAGGACCTTGATGCTCCTCGGAACAAGAAACTCGCTGTGAAGTCTGTCCACATCTGCGTTCGATTTCGCCTGGAAGGCAATGTGGTTCAATCCCACCTGTCTCCGATGGAATC
>VBBH01000076.1 GCA_005888695.1 Candidatus Bathyarchaeota archaeon | reverse complement strand
TTCCCGAGAGCGTTAGGGCGAGGATGGCCGAGTTCGGTTGGGACATAACAACCTACATCAAGAGTGGACAATTGGAGATTATCGATTGCTACTCGGGATTAACCGGCGACTCAGGGGCCCAGGTCAAAGAGCCCACCGACCTGACTGAGGTCACGATACAGGTCACTGGAGCACTCAACAAGGCAAAAGGTGCGCCTGTATCCGTGTTCTTAGATTCCTTGACCCCCATCTTCAATGGTCTCGAGGCACGTCAAGCGATCTCGTTCATCCAGACCCTTGGAGCCAAGGTGAAGAAGACTGGCGGGGTCTTCGTCGTGCTCGCTACGATAGGTGCGGTCCCGGACGAGTCTATTGCGAAGATCAAGAGCACTGTCGACGGAATAATAGAGCTGGATGTTGTGCGGAAAGGACGGAAGGTGACAAAGTACTTGTCCATCATGAAGATGGAGAGACGTCGAGTGTCATCCGAAGCTGTCCCGTTCGACATAGATCAAAAGCGGGGTGGATTGGTGTTCCAGGTGCATCGTTTCAGGTTGTGGAAGCGCCTTCTACCATCAATATCGTTTGATAGGACTACAGCTGGCAAGCCCGTCTCGGAAAAGACTCAGCCAGAGTCAGGATCAACAGGTGTTAATCAGGACCCTCCCGCTTCTCCTTCTCCGGATAATTCACCGTTCGGCCCCGCACCCCCTTAGTCGTCTAAACTCGTAATCTTATTTTCCAAGCCTGCGAGAACAAGCCTCCTCACGGTGTTCCATACGCCCGATTTACTCTTGAAAAGGACGGGTCCTGCATCATATCGTGCGGAGACTCCGAGCGGTACTGTCACTTTCGGCGGAGGCAGTCCCAGCCCTATGGATACTGTTGCTGCATCTCTTGGAGCTTGTCTTGCGATTTCCATCTCAAAAACACTTGGCGTGATGCGACAGAATCTGGATGATATCGAGATTCGTCTCTCATTCGAAAGGAAGGAGGAGGAACCGAAGATCTTCGAATATTTTAACATCCACCTCATCCTTCGTGGAGAAGCCCTCTCGCCTGCAAAAGTCGAGAAAGCCCTTCACATGTCCGAGGAGAGCATTTGCCCAGTCAGTGTTATACTCGGGTTGAGCGGGGCCCAGATGAGAACGACGTTCGCTATCGAGAACAAGAAAGTCAGCTAGGTGCCCCCGGCAACAGGTGCCCGCTCGTTTTCGGGACCGGTTAATATTTCTGGGTGTGGCTTGGGCGCCGATGGGTTTTCTTGGTGGGTGGGATCCTTTGCCTTGTTAGTTTCGAGCGTTTGTTTCGATTCCTTTTCCTTGCACCATTCTGCAAGTGCCTCTGCGGCGGCCTTGCTTAGTGAGCCACGTCCATAACCGTATGCGTTCATTGCTGCCCTCCTGAATCGGATATTCAGCGAATCTGGAATGAAGATTTTCAGTTCGGCCATTGTTGAGCACTTTCTCTCTTTCGTCCTTAAGTGACAATCTAGAGATTGATTGTGTTACGTTATCTCCCCTCGCAGTGGTTGCACCATGGGCAAATCAGTCAAGGGACTAGTCCCTTTATTGGAAATAGTGGTTTGGCATTGTCGAAGAATCAAGGCACGTCTGAAGGCTTTCATTCAATACTTCCACCGCTCGTTCGTTTGCTCGTCGGAGCCATTGTACTCCTGGTCGTCCAGAATGTCGTTCTGGGCTTTCCAGGAATGACCCAGTCCATCCCAGGAATCGCCACTCTCTCTGCCGCAGGCCTCGCGGTCTTGGCAGTGGGATTGGTCTTTGCCATGGTGGTTTTGAAGTTCGGGATACAGGTCTCCAATGCGGTGGCTGACGCGTACAGATCCGCGAGGTCGTGGGTACCTTTGCTCACGTACTTCTTCCAGATAGCGGCACTATGGATCTTGTACATGGTCTGCCAGGGAGTTGCCAGCAGCTTATTCACTAGCGCGCCTTGGGCGTACCCGTTGGTCTTCCTAGCGCTTGCCATAATCCCAACTATCAGAGTCGTTGCGAACATCGTACAATCCTTTGAAGGACCGAACGTGCAAAAGCACACCGTCTCAAGAGACCAGTTCTAAAGGAAGAGAACACTAGAAGATCAAGACGACTCGAGTTCGGGATTTCCCCCTTTCTTATTCCTAAAGAACCCTACACTTCGAGATAAATCTCAATTCAGTTCCTCAATATGGTCTTGTTGAACCAAAGACCCGACTATCCAGAGCCAGTTGCGGCTACCGTCCCTCGTGTGCCTAACCACCTGAACCGTGGGGTTCCTGAAATCCTATATTTACCCCAAAGGCAATCACAGATTGGAAGAGTGATTCGAGAAGTTGCCGAAGATGAAGTATTCTAAGGAACAGATCCAACGCTTAACCAAACCAGTTTCTACTACAACGCCCAAACAGATTGGTCATATTGAGGAGCTGGTCCGATCATCCTCCGCGGTTGCTGAGAACACGCCGATTACGGTTACCCGTTACTGCAATAATTGTGGGCAGGAGACGCAGTTCAAAAGGGACGCATTGGGATACATGACTTGTTTAGTATGCAGGGAACAGGCGCCAGACCGCAGCGGAAGAGCCGACTAGATCCCTTCCACTACTCGCGGATCCTTCGATAGTACTGTCGCAAGTAGTATATCTTCCACCGTAGCCAACGGATCAGACAGGATTCCCCAACAGTAATGCGTCACGAAATTGTATCTTTGACAAAACGCCGGGTTGATTGGGTTCGGGATTGGCGTGGTCTTGCTAACTCGCCAATATTCATATGATAATAGCGATCAGTATTCTAGTGTAAACGTGGTGTTCGGTACTGGGTGTTCCTGAGAAGATCAAAGAAATCGAGGAGGAGATGAAGAAGACCCAGAAAAACAAACACACCGAACACCATATGGGACTTTTGAAAGCGAAGCTAGCCAAACTTCGCGCTGACGTCGAAAGGTCCGGCGGTGGCAAAGGAGGAGGACAGAGTTTTGAAGTCAAGAAAGCCGGAGCCGCAACCATAGTCCTGATCGGGCTTCCTAGTGTCGGAAAATCGACCATTCTCAACAGGTTGACGAATGCGAAATCCAAAGTTGCAGCATACGCATTCACAACATTGACCGTTGTTCCGGGAATTATGAGGTTGAACGGGGCAGATATCCAGATTCTGGATCTTCCGGGAATAATCAGCGGTGCCAGCTCGGGCAAAGGAAGGGGCAAGCGTGTCCTCTCCGTAGCTAGGAATGCCGATCTAGTTCTTCTCGTCCTTGACGTGTTTCAGCCTGGTCAGATCCAGCTGTTGCGGGACGAGCTTCAGGCGATGGGTATACGTCTGGATCAGAGGCCGCCAGATGTTGTGGTCACGAAGGCGGACAAAGGAGGAACCGCTATTACCAGTACAGTGAAGTTGACGAAGCTCTCAACCAGTACGATCAAAGGGATCATGGAGATTTATGGAGTATCTAACGCTAGTATCATCATTCGAGACGACATTTCGGACGATCAGTTGATCGATGTAATGGCAGGGAATAGACGGTATGTCCCTTCTCTGACAGTTTTGAACAAGGTTGACTTGGTCAACCAGGAATATCTTGGTGCCGTGAAGAAGAATTTGGGTAACTATGTTCCTCTGTCGGCAGAGAAGGATGTTAACATGGAAATTCTCAGGGATAGAATATGGGAGACGCTTGATTTTATCCGGATCTACTTGAAACCTCGAGATCGTGGCCCGGACATGGAGCATCCATTGATCTTGCCCTCCGGCTCGACCCTGTATGATGTGTGCAAGAGGATTCATCCGAAGTTCGGGGAGGATGCGAAATACGCCTTGGTCATCGGGTCTAGCGTCAAGTTCGAAGGTCAAAGGGTTGGACTGGATCATATTCCGAACGACAAGGACATAGTGACTATCGTCAAGTAAGGTCCGAGAACGAATGGTGCGGCGTCCCTATAATTTGGGCCTAATTCTGGTAATCGATTAACAGCAAGTACCTGCCTCCAGACGCACTAGCTGTTCTCGAGGCAGAACTATGAAGAAGTTCATGATGACGATCAATGCGCAGGTTTTCCATTTGTTGGAAGAGGAGGCTAAGGATAGGGAAGTTAGCGTCCAAGAGTTCGTTAGGGCCGTGGTTCTCCCTTATTGGTTCAAGAAACAAGTAACCGCTCAGCGCCCCGCTCAGCCCGTGGCTGAGCCTAACCGATTGATGAAATAAGACGATAAGCGATTATCGATATCTAGGCTAGATTGTTATCGATGAATGGTCTTTGCCATCCACTCGCCTTTTGGTGGTTCGACTCCTTTGATTCCCCAGCTCCATGAGACCTTTGGCGTGAACTTGAGGTATTTGCCGGGTCCGAACATTCCCTTGCGATCCACTACTTCCGCAGTGCCTTCGATCTTGATTCCTCTTGGTTTCCAAGGGTCGATGGACTCCATGTCGTCGATTACGATGGTTACTTTCTCGTTCCCGGCCTTGACGTTCTTGTACTTCCGGGTCCGATGGAAGATCTCTTGACTGTGACTTCCAATGTAGAATTGTTTTCCGTCGAACTCGAACGCTACAGGGACAACATCTGGACGTCGATCACGTGATACTGTGGCGATCCTGGCGAGACGTTGAGTTTTCAGGTATTTGACTTCTGGTTCAGAAAACAATTATTGCGACTCCTACAGCTTCGTTCTGGTCGCCGAATATATAGACTCGTTTGAAAGAAGCTTGAACCAAGCAATTCTAGGAGCTTTGGTTCTTGCTGCCGAGCTGGAACTCGTCGTGTAATGCTCTTACGGTCTCGGGTCCGTCTACGTCCGATACGACGAACGAAATGTTGTACTCGGACGTGCCTTGGGCGATCATTCGAACGTTCACGTTCTTTTTGGCTACGGCGGTGAAGACTCTGGCAGCAACTCCAGGCGAACCCTTCATTCCCGAACCGACAACAGCAATAACGCATGCATCCTTTTCTTCCGTCACCTTTTCCACCTCGCCCTGACCCATCAATGATAATTGGAGACTCCTGACCGCGCGGTCGACATCCTTCCTTGCTATCACACAGGATATCGTGGCCTCCGATGATCCCTGAGAGATCATGACTACGTTTACTTTATTGGAGCCGAGTGTCTGAAATATTTTCGCGGCCACTCCCGGTGCGCCCATCATGCTCGCGCCTGCGACGGTTATGATTCCGACGTCTTTGATTATCGAGATCGCCTTGGCCACTTTTCCATTATTCGATGATTGATCCGCTGAGACCAGGGTGCCTTCGAAGGTGGGCTTGGAGCTGTTCCGTATCCGTACAGGGATCTTGTGCCTGGCAGCGGGTTGGAGAGCGCGAGGGTGCATCATCTTCGCCCCGAAATAGGATAATTCTAGGGCTTCTCCGAACGAGACATTGGAGAGAGTTACCGCGTCCTTGACGACATGGGGATCTGCAGTCATCAAACCGTCGACGTCGGTCCATATCCAAACCTCATCCGCCTTCAACGCGGCTCCGATAAGGGAGGCGGTGTAGTCTGAACCACCGCGTCCTAGGGTAGTAATGTTGCCGTCAGTGTTTTGGGCTATGAAGCCTGTAATGACGGGTAACCCTCCTGCTTCCAACAATGGGCCGAGACGTTGCTGTATCTGGTGGGTGCTTACTTCGGTGAGAGGCTTGGCTTCACCAAAATTATTGTCGGTTACGATGCCGGCATCTGCGCCGGTGAATGCTTGGGCCTTCAGCGCTTTCTGGGCGAGAGCGGTGGTCAGTATTGGCACCGATAATCGTTCGCCAAAGGACAAGAGATAGTCTCTGCTGCGCGGTGTTAGCTCTCTTAACTGGCCGATTCCTTCGACTGAGCGTTCAAGGCTGGACAATAGAGCGTTAACTTTTCCCAGCAATTCTTTACTGGCTAGATGATTGGTTTTGGTCCCGGTGAAGGATTTGGCCGCGTTCAAGTGTGCTGCTTGGATTCGTGATAAGAGATTCTTTGCTTCCCATATCTGGCCCTTTTGTGCGAGTTCTCCGAGTTTGATGAGATGATCGGTTGTATCGTTCATTGCGGAGGCTACAACAGCTATCTGATTCCCTTTGTGGAATTGCTCAACGATACCCGCAGCATTCT
>VBBH01000075.1 GCA_005888695.1 Candidatus Bathyarchaeota archaeon | reverse complement strand
CACTGGATATGTCGTCTGTAAGGAAACTGGGGTTATCGCGGGCATCCGCGAAGCGAAGGTACTACTCCGAATCAGCGGTTGCAAGACAACTCGGACCGTCCGGGACGGCGAGATTGTCAAACCGGGAACTCGGATACTCTACACAAGCGTTCCGGCGCATAACCTGCTCATGGTCGAACGGGTGTTGCTGAATCTGCTTTCACATATGTCTGGAGTCGCCACTGCGACCCAAGAACTCGTACAACTTGCAGAGAAATCGGACGGACATGTAAGAATTGCTTGCACGAGAAAGACATTGCCCGGGCTGCGTTATTTCGAGAAGAGAGCAGTCGAGCTGGGCGGTGGAGACACCCATCGGCTGAGACTGGACGACATGGTCCTCATCAAAGACAATCATCTAGTCATTAC
>VBBH01000074.1 GCA_005888695.1 Candidatus Bathyarchaeota archaeon | reverse complement strand
CGGCGTGCCGATCGGATTTGAGACGCATTATCTCTGATATGAGTTCGTCGTTGCTTCTCAAGTGGGGCTCGGCAATCAAGACTTTGCCCTGAAGGTAAGAGAAGTAGATCGTTTCAGAATAAACATTCCCTTTGAATAGGAAGGCGGCTGGCTAGCGGCCAAGGTTCCACTCAGGCCGGCTGTACTTTTCGTCGTACAATTCTCGGGCCAAAGCCAGTTCCTCCACGCTCAATTCGCCGTTCTGAAGCCTGACGTTGTATGCTATCTCGATCCCTTTAGCAATCGAGTTCTTCACTTCACCAGTCGATACGTTTCGTCCCAACTCGTCCCTGATCGTCGTAACACGTTTCCTAACGCTTGCGACGTGCTTGTCGGCCAGCTTGACCTGAGCTACGTTGAGCACCTTTGCAAGGATGGACAGGTCGGACCCTACTAGTATGCATCCATGATGAAATATCGCGTCCCATCTAATACTGCCTGCTGCGCCTGATACCTTGAGTCCGTTAACCTGGATATCGTTGATAGGTTGGAACTCCGCATTAACGCCCAGAGCGCGAAGTCCTTGCACAGTTCCCTCTGAAAGCCTTTGGAAAGCTAATTGCAAGTCGTTCGTTGGGATCAGAGGATGACCTCGCTTCAAAGAGATTGCATAGTTCAGATTCCCACTATCGTGGTAGACTGCGCCTCCGCCGGTGAACCTCCTGACAATGTCAGTCCCCAGCTCCTTACAGGCCTCGAGGTTGACTTCCAAGTTTGCGGATTGGAAGCATCCAAGGACTATAGTGTTTGAGTTGTGCCAGAACCGGACGGTATTAGGGGCCTTTCCTAAACCAACTGTCCTTGGTATCGCTTCTTCGATCGCTAAGTTCATGAATGGGTCGTCTCGGAATTCGACGTCGACGAGTCTCCAAGTCTCTGGCAACTCTTAATCCGGCTCCCTAACCGATGTTACGGCCTTTGCAAAATCCTCTCGTGTGACGCCGAGACCCTGTGCCCCAGTATCCGTGAAGAAATCATCGACGACTTTCTTCACCGCAGACTCCGTAATCATAATTCCTATCAGGGATTGTTCCAATCGAGTGAGACTTTCTTCCGGTAGGAGGAAGAAGTCCCCTGTTATCTGAGCTCGTCGAATAATTCCCGAGTCCTCGACTATCGTTACTCGGACGAGCTTGCCACCGGGTGCCTTGTAGTCAGCTGTAAGAGTCCTTTGGTGGCTCAAAACGAGATCAGTTTGATCATTCTTCAATTACATGCGTGTCCGAATAACTTGTGTTGCACAATGCTAGACCTTTGTAGGTCTCCAATTTGAGGATTCTTCATCAAATTCGTAAACGTTGCTATCGGCTCTGTTTGTCGCTCGAAATTCGTCCCACCGATCGGTCAATTTGTCGAACTTGCACTCTACCATCCCGAGAGTCTCAGGCAGAGTTTCGGCTTTCAACATTCTGCTGACTATGCCCGTCAGGTGGCCAATCTGGTCCATCGCAGAGCTAATCTGGTCATGATCAACCTCGTTTCCAGATTTGAATACTAAGCGAAATTCGTCCTGGACAAAGGTAAACGTGAAGGCCGCGCCAGCCCTGCCACGTCGGTAACGCACTTCTTTGATCAGATCCTTAAGCTCGCGCCAGTTCTCCCTAAGATGCCTCGTGAAGAAATCCTGGTTGTAAGGGTAGTGGAAGGTAATGTTGATCCGGGTCGCCAGATCCTCTTCGCCATAGGCAAAGGGAGTGTAGGATGGAGGTTCGACTGTGAATCCCCGTTTCAACAATCGATGGAGAGCCTCGTGTTCGAAGGGTGAGAGCTCGCCCTCGATAAGAACCTCCGCAATGGGTTTGAGAGGTTGCAAGGCCCGACCATTCACCGATGCTTAGGCATTAATCTCGACGTGTGAGA
>VBBH01000073.1 GCA_005888695.1 Candidatus Bathyarchaeota archaeon | reverse complement strand
GCAATGGCTCCGTACATGATGATGTACGCCCGCATTCCATCATCTCCATTTGCTACCAAGACCAAGGCCGCAGGCGCAACCCTTGGAGCGAGATTGATGAAGCAGATGGTGCAGGTTCCACGTAAAGCTGGACCAGCTATTCCCACTGGCTGACTATTGTCGCGATCCTACGATTAGAACTCAGAGAGGCTAGGGACTGAGGGGAGTGGAGCCCCGAGCCTAATGCCCATTGGTTCGAATGTCTGGTCAAGTGACGAGAGCAGATTGCGAACATAATCGTCTACATTTAACTCAGCAGGTTTGGCTTGTGCGGTTGGTTTGACGGTGAACGTTCGACCTCCGTGCTTGAAGGGACGCACCTTGACAAATCCTACCTCCTGTCTTCTGGATACATTCTGCCCCGATTCCGCGGCGAGTACAGCGGCCTGATATGGCTGGGGAAGTGTTCTAGCATTGATCATCTTCCGAGGATCCTCTCTCAGTTCCACACGATACTCGAGGTCCGCGAGAGGGATTTTGCCTTGGCGCAAGGAAGACAAAGCGTTGTTTACGACCGCGCGGGTGCCTAGTTTTGCAGCTTCGAATTCTTGTGCGCTTGTCCGTCCCTTGCCTAGTATGGCTAGACAGTCTTGGAAGGTTTTGAGGAAGAAACGTGGAGAGTTCGACTTTGCGACGGTGAGTCCTTTGATCTCGGTTTCGCCACTGGGCAGTATGCCGAAGTAGGCTTTCTTTGCACCGCTGAGAACGCAGACGCTGTACCGTCGATCATAGGCGAGTTCCAACTTGTACTTGTCCCTGACCTGCCGGGTGAACTTGTCGATTTGCTGATCCGAAGGGTTGTCGAGGAATACTGAGTCAGTGTCGCCATACTTCGGCTTCAATCCCTCATTCCTGGCTAGGTCAAAAGTGGATTGCAGCACCTCGCGGCCGTAGGCAGTTATCGCCTCTCCCAACAATGGACTTGCTAGTCCGTGGATTCTTACGGTGACTCCATAGGATGCAACGAGGACTAGCTTGAGTATCGAGTTAGCTGCCTTCGTCACTCTGTAATCTTCGGTTTGGGAATCGAGCGTCTTCAGCAGTGGCTTGTAATAGTGTATTCTGAGGTCCCGCAATGCGCCTATTATTGCGCTGAAAATTCCTCTCCTTTGTCGGCAGATGCTTATGTCTTGGCCCGGAACTTTGTTGGATTGGCATTCGGGATGGCCGCATTGGATTGTTTCGTAAGAGAGATTGTAGACATCTACTACTCCTGGATAGAGAGATTCGAAGTCCAAGACTGCCATGTTGAAATAAGTCCCGGATTCAGGCGTGATTGTTAATGCACCTGTCACGAACTTTTTGTCACTACCAAGCCTGAGCTCGGTAGTGGTCGGAATGAGGATGTCGTGCGCCCTGTAGTAGCTGTCTAACATGCCGCGAATCCAGTCTGAGACTTGGTGGCTTTGATACGTCTGGGACAAGGGGAGATTAGCGAGGCGACTGAGCATCATTGCCCGGTAGTATTCCTCAGGGGACCATTGGTCCTCATGCACCCCAACTGTGTGAGGACTGATTCCAGGGATTGGTTGGACTAGGATTGGATACGTATCTCGTAGAATTGATTGCTTAAGAGGATCGACCTTTGGCAAACTACTGAGGATACTGTCGAACCTGTTTTGTTGATGATCGCTTAATGGTGTCTGAGGAACCCAATTCTGTCCTTCATAGGAGTGGACTAGGCCAAAGCGCAGGCCCTGATCGTAGGCATAACCTAGCGCGGGATCGACCTCAAGCTCCCAGCCCTTGACATTCTTCGGAGCCTTAGAGGCATAACTGATCTTGTTCAGGATCTTTTCCGTCTGAGTAAGAAGCTGGATCTTCGTCACGGTAGTAGGTGAAGCTTCCTTGTCGGAGAGATAGTAGGGTCGGAAGCTGGAGTCCGACCAATGGAACGGTTCAAGATCGCTCGTCCGTAGAAAGGTTAGAGTTGTTCGTCCAGTCTCGTATGACGCGCCTACTAGCCAACCAGATTCATTGTCTTGAATGATGGGTCTTCACCCTAACTCGATAGAATTCTTGCGACAATTGACTAGGCGGCCTCTGAGAGCAACCTCGCCTATAGCCGAGATGCTGCAACCATGAAGATCAGAGAGACAGACAGTAGGAGTGTTACTGTCGCGGCTGTCAGCCTCAGTCGTCTTGTAAGCTTGGCCATTTCGAAAGCCTGAACTTCTTGCTGAGCTTGCGGAGTCTTTTCCAGTAACCTCAAGATTCCGCGCGCGGATCGGAGCCCTACCGCAAGTGCCAAGGCGTATGCGACCAATGCTAGTGATGCTCCGATTATGATGCGCAGGCCCCAAGTTGTCGAGGGTGAGAGCACGTCGCTTCCGTCAGATAATAGTCCCATTCCTAGTAGGACGCCGAAGACGAGGGTGAGCGTTGCGAATATTGCGACGTATCTGATGAACCTCGGAAAGAGCCGTAGGACTAGGTCGCGTCGGGACGGAGGTGGAAGCTCTCTCGTGGATGGTCCAAGGACCATGGCCAGGAACATTGCTGATCCCATCCAACCGATCGCGGAGAGTATGTGTAACCAGGCAAGGACTGCGCTGACTAAACTGAAGACCATGGATTCAGAATACCTCTTAGGATCATAGGATTGGTGGTTGAACACTTAAGATTACTAGTCGTGGACGTGACTGAGCATATACATTGTATTGCAACTGCATGTCGCATAATGCCGGTCCCGGTGGAAAATCAGCGATTAGCGGGTCGAGGTCAAAGCTTCTATCAGGGACTCGGCAACCGGCTCCCCGTCGTGCCTGAACCTGTTTACATAGAATGTCGGTGTCCCATTGACTCCGCTCCTTACTCCTCCGAGGAAATCCTCCCGGATCCTATTCTGATAGACATGCTGGGCTACCTCAAGCTGCATCCTCTGGATGTCTAACCCCAGCGAATCTGCGAATGCGAACGCCTGGCCGAGGTCATCAATCGTGTCTTGATGTTCAAAGAGGAAGTCGTGCATTTCCCAGAACCTTCCTTGGGCGGCTGCCGCCTCGGAGATTTCAGCAGCTGACATTGCATACTCGTGAACGTTCGTCATCGGGAAATGGCGGTACACGAATCGAAGTTTGGACTTCAGCGCTACCTGGACTTGTTTCACTTCAGGGTATGCGGCCCCGCAATAGGGGCATTGGAAGTCGCCGTACCCGACCAAGGTAAGGGGGCTTTTACGGGTCCGGCGATGTGATCCCGCGTCGGATTAACCGGGACGACGAGTCGGGGAGGTCGATAGTTTCTAAGGCTCTTCCGACTAGCTGGTCCGAGGATAGTCTTGCTTGGCTTTGACTTACTTCTAACTGGTGGACGCGCTAGCACTTGCTAACTCTCGATTAGCATCTTCCGACGTTCTTCCCTTAAGTTCCTCGAGAGCCGAGAGAATCCCGTCGGCACCTGGATTGACTCCGTATGGCGAGAGGTACCTCCAACGGATCACGCCCTTATCGTCCAGTACGAACAGGGCCCTCACTGATTCACCTATCTTATTGTCGTAGGCTCCAAACTTTTGAGATATCCTCCCTTTAGGTTCGAAGTCTGAGAGTAACGGAAAGTTGAGCTTGCGGTCTTTAGCGAAAGCGATGTGAGACCAGACATTATCGACGGATATTCCAACGAGATTTGCGCTGAACTTCTTGAACTCTGGCATGACCATTGCGTATAGCGACAATTGATCCGTGCAAACCGGACTCCAGTCCGCAGGATAGAATGCTATGATCAATGGATTTCCTCGTAGCTCATCTAGCCCTACCTTCTGGTCGGGAGTTGATTTCAGGGAGAATTTTGGAGCCTTTCTTCCGGGTTCGAGAAGCGCATCCTTGCGCGTCTTTTGGCGTTTCATCCAAGCTCTGTGTCCTCGGCTCGTTTTATTCTCACGTTTCTGGTTTGATAGCATCGTCATCACAAAATCAGTTTGCTGTCTCTAAGAATCTATGGCATAAGTTTTTCGGTTGTTGCTGACTGGTTGAAACTACCGAACAATTTCCTTGTCGA
>VBBH01000072.1 GCA_005888695.1 Candidatus Bathyarchaeota archaeon | reverse complement strand
CTTTGGGAGAATTTATCAGGACCGTTCATGCCGAGGCCGCCAAAGGGTTTGCCTCGGTAGCTCAGCGGCAGAGCGACGGCTTTGTAACCCCTGCCTTGAGCCGGCAGGGCTCAAGAGAGCCGTAGGTCGGGGGTTCAATCCCCCCCCGGGGCTCCAAGTTTGAAACGCTACTACTACCCGAAATGTTCTAGGATCTCGTCTGAACCTGCGACTTTATTTTCCTTCCGAGCTTCTCCATCTCCTGCTTCCCAAGTTTCTTTCGGTCTGGGAAAGTCTTACCTTCTGAACTCTCCTGAGTGAACCTTGGGATAATGTTGACGTGTACGTGGAACAAGTCCTGAGACGCTGCCTTGCCGTTCGACTGGCCTATATTGATCCCGTCTGCTCCCACTGCTTCTTTCAAGCCTTTCATGACCTTAGCAACGGTCGAGAACAGAAGGCCGACCTCCTCGGGTGGCATCTCGTCCAGCGTACCGTAGTGTTTCTTGGAGACGACAAGCGTGTGTCCCGGATTCAGAGGATATATGTCTAGGAAAGCAATCGAGTGTCCATCTTCGTAGACAATGTCCGCAGGCGCATGCCGTTCAACTATGTTGCAGAATATACAATCCTCCGCGCGGGTCATCTTGTAAGCGACCTATTCGTGGACCCACTCTTCTTCGGATACGCCGTCGAGCTTGTTCGCGAGTCTCCCGAGATCGAATAATAGGGTGGAAAGTCTGTTGAGATACTTGATGATTTCAGGATTGACCTCTTCTGATCTGGATAAAGCCACAACGGTTCTCTCGGCCCGTCTACACACTGCTCGTGCAACTTGCAATTGAGAGCCGGCGATCCCACCATTTGGGAGGATGAACCGGGTCAGCTTGGGAAGATTTGCAAACGTTGAATCTACAATCTTCTCGAGCCTGTCAACGTGTTCCTTTCCAATTCGGGGGATCTTTGTCAATGTCTTGTCCGAAGCGAGGTCGCCGCCGAGGACGAATAGATCACTCTGCACCTTTCTGAGATTCTGATCTACAGCACCAGCATTGACTTTCAGGAATGCTCTCGCGGCACCGATCTGACTGTTCAACTCATCCACCGCCCCGTATGCTTCGACTCTCGCAGACTCTTTGCCAACCCTCTTGCCAGAGTAGAGGCTTGTCTCTCCCTTGTCCCCAGTTCTAGTGTACAATCTTACCTAGCTAAGCTCCTTTTCGGCTCATTGTAAACTGATCCAGCGGCAACTGTCGTTTGTAATGGTTTACAAGCTTACTGGAGACGATCCACGAACGCAGCGGAATCCTCAATCTTTGACCAACCTCCGACAACGAGGCTTCTAGGCTGCTCAAGACAATTGGTTGCCCGGACAATGCGCGACGAGCGAGTTCACGGAATCGCCAGACACCGAGAGGAACCCAGTCACGATCAACTTCCAAAAATGCTATCGCCCCGGCCTGTCGATGCTCACGTTCCAAGAATTCTAGGATTGGAAGTTTGACCGCATGATATGCGCCAGCGATGTTAGACGGATAGTCCCGTCTCCCAATGTGAAACTCGTGATCACTATAGACTTGTGGTGTGGATCCGGTGAGCCATCCCTCAAGCGCCTCGTACATCCAAGCGGTCGGCAGTAGAAGAACCTGTACACTATTCCCCAGGGCTTCGGCTCCATAGACTCTGAAATCTCCAAGCTGGGGAAAGTCTCGTACTCGCTCGAGTATAGACTTTCCAAGAATATCGTCGACTGCCGTAATACTCCATTCCGTCGGAACAAGTCTACGGTTCTTGAAAACTCCGAGTTGTCCAACAGAGAATACCCTTGTAATTTGTTGCTGTGACACTCCTCTCTCGTAGAGTGAGAAAATTCCCTCCTGCGCACCGATGTCCCGGTCAGAAGTGATCTTCTCAACAGGACGTGGAACATGCGTATTTTCGGTAAGCACCATCTTCCCTATGGATCCCGATGGACCATGCGGAGCACTCCGCGGAAGAATGTAGATTCTAGCCTGGGGTTTCTTGGTAAGATGAAGTTCTGTCTCCGTCGGTGTCCCGGCAAGCGCTAGCTCCTGGACCAAGGAGAGCGTACGATCAGGGTTCCTGGCATCCGCGACTTTGACCCGGGTTTTTCCTCTCACTAGGCTGAATCGGTATGTTACTAGATCGTCGATCGAACTATCAAGCCATCTCGACGGATCGTCCAGAATCTCCGGGCCCCTGCCCTCGAAGGACGGTAGGATCGGCACGAGTGGTCCGGCTCGAAGGAATGGATAGTCAGCACTGCCAAGGAACACGCTGGGTGGAGACGGTCCGTTAAAGACCGTCTTGTTGACTGCTCTCTCGATCTCGACCAAACCCTTTGCCCGCTGGTAGACTGGGCATAGACCTGGGTTTTGGATACAGACTAACCGGTTCCCATTACAGACCTGGCAACCAGCCTCTCGTCTCGATTCTCCACTCGGCGCTCGATAGAGCCTTGCCTGCAATTTTCCTACCGGACAAAGTAGTCAGGGTAAGGAAAAGCCTTTCAAGCTTCAAACTCCTGTCTAGACCAGGAGTCCCTCTAGAGACCTCTGGACCCTGGCCATGACTCTTTTCCCAGCCGATATGCAAAAGGCGGAGACCACATGATCAAAGAGGCCATACTCTATCATCCCCTGGAACAAGGAAGGGTCAAGTGCACAGCCTGTGCACGATACTGCAACATTCCTGAAGGCAAAGTCGGATTCTGCGGAGTACGCCAAAACATCGAGGGAAAACTCCAGCTCCTAGTCTACGGCAAAGTGATCACTGGGCAGATCGATCCTATCGAGAAGAAACCCGTAGTGCATTATCATCCAGGCTCGAAAATATTCTCGATCGCGACAACCGGTTGCTCATGGGCGTGCGACTATTGCCAAAATGCCGAGATTAGTCAGAGACGGAAGGCCGAGGGTGTCGATGTCGAGCCTTCCGGGGTGGTAGAAATGGCCTTGTCCCATAACTGTCAAGGACTTGCGTATACTTACAATCAACCAACCATCTTCATCGAATACGCCCGGGATGTTGGAATCGAAGCACGGAAGGTAGGGCTGATGAACATCTTCGTCTCAAACGGTTACGACACCCCTGACGCAGTTGGAACGATGAACGATTTTCTCGATTGTATAACTGTAGACTTCAAGGGGAACGCGGAGACCGGGTTCCTGAGGAAGCATGTAATGATTCCGGACGCTCAACCAATCTTCCAAACCCTCTTGGACATCAGGGACAAGACGAGGATTCACACCGAAATCACGGATCTCGTTATTCCTGAGATAGGAGATGACTTGGGCGAGGCTAGAAAGCTCTCTTCCTGGTTGTATGATAATCTGGGACCGGACGTACCCATTCACTTCCTCCGGTTCCACCCAGACTACAAACTGATGCACTTGCCCCAGACACCCGTGGCAACCTTGGAAGAACATTGCAAGATTGCAAGGAGTGTCGGATTGAGATATGTCTACGTGGGGAACGTACCAGGCCATCCTTGGGAACATACTTACTGTCCTGGCTGTGGACAGATTGCTATCAAACGATATGGTTACAACATTCTGGACTGGAGACTCGACAAGGAGAATCGCTGTGTTGACTGTGGCTACAGGCTGCCAATAGTCGGACGGCTAAGTTCCTCGTATAAAGAGGACAGGTTCCTTCCTGTTCTGAACTAGACGTAGTTCAATTCGGCTTGACTTTCTTGCGTGCTGTGGACCGTCTGCGTTTCACTTTCAGTTTTTGGACTGATCTCTGTTTGCCTAAGATCGCAAAGCCACATCCAATCTAGTTCGTTCATTTTACGAGCAAGCTTCACATTCAACGATTACGGGTTCCCTCATCGTCTCTCCGGACTTTTTACAGATCAAGAGCTTCCCCGTGAAATCGGGCTGGGCCAAGTATCGTAGCTCGTTGCCTGTCACAGTATCGCAGGAATAGCACTATTCGGCGGAGGGCGTGACAATGCATTCGCTATGTCCGGAAGAGCTACCATTAGCGGTTGCTGAACATGCAATGTGGAAACCTACCAATACGTTGGTCGTCGTCTGAGCGTTCACCCTAGTGTCAGTTGTAATATCGAATTGCCCGCTTTGCGTTCCAATATCTTCCAACGCTCCGTTCGATCCTCGCTGGATGCTCGCGCCGACTATCTTCACACGTACCAGTGTGACGTTACCTTCTGGTAGCATGAGGCTGCCCAGGTGCACCTTCACTCCAGTCCGAAGCGTAACCATTCTTGTCTCATCCTGGAGCGTGATCCAACCGGCTGTTGGATTGCGCGTGTCACCACGGTAGACCATTACTGAGTCAGTGGTCACGCGGAGAGTATCATTCTCCTGGCCGCGGGTATAATCGTTCAAGGGAGCATAGCTCACGTAGGAGCCTGATTGGTCCGTAGTACTCGGTGCCAGGACCAGGTCGATACTGAGCTGGCCGTACTTTGGAAATATAGGGACCACTATACTCGTAACATGACTTACCGTAATGACGCCGCCCGCGATGGCCAAACCTACAAGTCCGTACATCAGGAAGGTGTTGAGTGGGGTTTTGACCATAATCTGTTCCGTCTTCTATTACATCTAGAGGGGTCTCTTAGTTAATGCAACAAGTTTGAACGGCGAGTCAAACTGGTTCATTGTCGATTCCTGTCTTGCTAGGGTCGTTGTCGCCACGTTTTCCATGTCTCCACCCAGAAGATCGCGGTGGCCGCGCTCCCGAGAAGGAGGCCGAAGAAGCTTTAGAAGTCGAGCCTGACGACTTGGGTTACGAGGTAGCTTGTTAAGACGGTAAACAGGACGGCGTATAGGGCGAAGCGGGGGACGAAGAAGCGCCATACCCTGACGAAGACCTTGAGAACATCAACCTTGACCTCTTTGACCAAGCGGTACTCTCCACTATCCTTCCTCACGAGGCCCAATTCCCGAAGTTTTTCAAGGTGGTAGAGGGCAAGAGTCGGGCTGCTGAACTTGAGGGCACGCTGGACCTCTCGGACCCCTATCGACTTGTCAGTATTGTTGAGCACGTACCAGTAAACCCGGAGAGTATTCCCCTTCAGCTCGCTCGCTATCCGGTCCTGGTCTGCGCGCTGCTGTTGGCTCGACAGGCTGCTCATGACTCCCGATCGCAAATTCTACGAGTTTCGTAAACCATGTTGAGGCTTAGCATAGTATTTTGTGCTTCCCCTCTCTGAGGTTAATCATGAAATAAGTGAACATCCAACTGAAGACCCTCTTTCTGCCAAGTCTCTCTAAGGCGTACAAGAGGCTTCGCAATGTATGTCTCCTCGGAAAAATGCTCTCTGGCCACAGATACAATATTGGTGACACATGTCCCTCTATGATAATCGAGCGGTTAGTCAAACCGAGGACCCTATGGATAGATGAGGATGTCAAGAAGAGAGTAATGACATTTTGACTCCTCATGGCTGCAGACAGAATTCGAAATGCGCCCGATGAATTGGGGAAATCAAAAATAACAGGACGGCTTTTTTCAGCACGCTTAAGGCCTGAGCGAGGGATTGACTCGCATCGACAACATGCCAGAAAACACGGGCTCCCACTGCTGAATCGAACGTCTCCTCTCGGAAAGGCAACCAATGTGAATCACAGACAAGTAGGTCAATGTTTGTTACCTTTTGTTTTCCGCTCTTCTCTCTAAGCTTCAAAACCATGTTAAGACTAGAATCGGTGGCAACGACTTGCGCCGCATGAGCAGCGAGGGGCAACGTAACTCGTCCCGTCCCTGACCCAATCTCTAGTACCATTCCCCCTCTATCAGCAACCTGGCAGGTGAACCAACGAGTCTGGAGATTGCTGATGAATCGATCCTTGCTACTCTCAAACCGAAGCCTATCGTAATCATCAGCTATCCTGCTGTAGTAAAGAATGACCCTCTCTCTATCTGCTAAGTTCGTTCTCATACATCTCCACGATACGGTTGACGATAACCGCTTTGGAATAGTTTTCCTTGACAACACGACCCGCCCGGCCTACACATTCGTCTGCTAGCCAACGCTCGCGTAGCACCATACCAATACAATCCACGAGGCTTTGCACATTTCTAGATTCAAAAACAAACCCGTTTTCGCGATCCTTTATGGCAGGAGAGCTTGAGGCGTCCGA
>VBBH01000071.1 GCA_005888695.1 Candidatus Bathyarchaeota archaeon | reverse complement strand
ATATTGTGAAGGCAACCTTCGAAAGACTTCCACAAATGCAAGGAATATTCAGAAGCGAGACACTTCTTGCACACATACCGTTCTACCGAGCGTAATCGTACAATGTCAGCTCCAAGATTGCCGGCGCTATTTCTTGCTATTCAGAAACCGGCAAGTAACGTGGTCCCGATTGGTCGCTTTCCGGAGAAGAGGCAACCCTTGAAGAAATTCGTCATGTCGCTTCGAGACGAGAATTTCAACAGTCTAACGTCGATCGCTGGGGCTCGAGGAATTTCTGTTCAAGAATTGCTCCGAGCTGTCATCATCCCAGAGTGGAGCAAGACGATGACCAAGAAAACCACCGCCTTGCCAACCGGGCCAGTACGGACCTTCTAGGCTCCCATTCAACATCCCTTAGTTATTACGAAAGAGAATCTGACAGAGGTGGATCGGGAACGTTAACTTGGCTACGTTAGAGGCTCTACAACCTCATACAGGCATACAAGAGGATCCGCGGCTGGAATCAGGATTAGTCGTGAGAATATGGTCGAAGTACTATGACAAGTTGGCCGACCATTTTCTCACTCGAATCCGAGTAAAGCCCTCCACGGTAATTCTTGAAGCTGGATGTGGAAAAGGTCAGCTCACTATTCCCATGATTCAGAAGCTCCCCCAAAGTGTGAGGTTAATCGCGGTAGACTCGTCAATTGGTCCTTATCTTGGCTGGCTTGACGAGCTTACATCAAAAATACGCCGTTTAGGACTTGAACAACGAGTTCATCTCATCAAGTCGGACGTTCGAAGAATCAAAGGTGTCAAAGACAGCAGCGTAGACATAGTCGTTTCCAATGAACTCTTGTGCGACCTGCCTCGCAAGGACCAGCTTGTGAAAGCCCTGAATGAGTTCTATAGAATTCTTCGACCCGGCGGCTCCATGATCCACGGTGAATGGTCGTCAAGCCCTGTGGATAGTGGCGTGGGCTTCAAGGTCAAGCACTCGCCAGCCTGGAATCCGGATCAACTCTTCAATTACACAAAGAGAGCTGGCTTTCACAATTTTCGAGTCTCATATTTCGACGAAACGGTAGATTTCGGTTATGATACGGCGATCGCGGAGCTCCGAACATGGGGGGTTACGGAATCGTTCTTCAAACACTACGAAAGGTCACTGAAACGATATGGGATCCAGCTTCCCTACGAACATGTTATACAATGTGAAAAGTAGATGCCGAGAGCCCCGAGCTGGATCTGAAAAAAGGCTGACCGGGAATATCTATAGTTCGGCAAAGACCGTTCTATTGAACTGCTACATGCCCATGCCGCCAGGAGGCATACCCGGTGGCATGCCAGGTGGCCCTTGGGGTCCGCTCGCTCCTGAGCCTTTCGAGGAGAAGACATCGTCGACTCTTAGAAGCATGTTGACTGCCTCGACTGCCGAGTTTATCACTTGCTTCTTCACACGAAGCGGCTCAACAACATTCATCTTCAACATGTCAGCGGTCTTGCCCGTTGAAACGTTCACGCCGTACCAGATGTTCTGAGGGCTCTGATGCTTAGCACGTAGTTCGACTAGGATGTCTATTGGATCGATGCCCGCATTCTGGGCTATCGCGACTGGTATCGCTTCCAAGGCCTCGGCGAAGGCTGTTACCGCGAGCTGTTTCCTTCCTCCGACCTTGATCGCGTATGCGCGCAATTGTTTGGCGAGCTCTGATTCAGGAGCGCCTCCTCCAGCAAGGATCTTGCCGTCTTCGACAGCATTCCTTACGACGCATAGCGCGTCGTGAAGCGATCTCTCGGCCTCATCCACGACGTGTTCTGATCCTCCGCGTATCATTATAGTCACTGCCTTGGGATTCTTGCAGCCCCTGACGTAGACGAGCTTGTCCTCTCCTACCTTAACTTCCTCGACAAGTTTCGCCTGCCCAAGCGACTCCTTAGTCAGGTCCTTTACTGTCCCGACGATCGAAGCTCCAGTTGCTTTCGCAAGCTTCTCCATGTCCCCACTACTCACATTCTTAACAGCTAAGATTCCCTTGTTGCCGAGAAGGGACAGTGCTTCGTCGTCCGCTCCCTTCTCGAGAAATAGGACCTTGGCGCCGCTTTTGGCCACGTCGTCGACCATTTCCCTGATGAGCCGCTCCTCCTCTTCAATGAATAGGTGCATTTCTTCAGGTCGATTGATAGTGATCTTGGCTTCTGTCTCTGTCTTCTCTATCTCCAGCTTGGCATTCAACAATGCTATTCCAGGGTTCGATACTGACTTGGGCATTGCTACGTGAGCAACTTCTTTATCCACAACTATTCCATTCACAAGCTCTGTTTCCTCCAGGCTCTTCCCGTGTTTCTTCATAACTTTGACCAAGCTTATGTCTGCGGTAATCTTTCCATCATTTTTCTCCATGACCTGGCTCACGGCGTCAACGGCCAACTTCGCAAAATGAGTTTGGGACCCGAAGATACCTTTAGTGTTCAATGATGTAAGCGCGATCTGCTCTAGCATCTTGCGATCGTCAGGTTTGATGCTTATGGCAATCTTCTCGAGAATCTCCTGCGACTTGTCAGCAGCATCTCGGTACCCGTCTATGACGATATTCGGATGTACGTCCTTGTCAAGCAGACTCTCTGCACCACCAAGCAATTCCCCTGCGAGAACTACGGCGGTCGTGGTCCCATCGCCTACCTCATCATCCTGAGTCTTGGCAACTTCGACGAGCATCTTGGCCGCAGGATGCTGGACATCGATCTCCTTTACGATAGTAGCTCCATCGTTCGTGATCACGATATCTCCCAATCCCATCACAAGCATCTTGTCCATGCCGCGCGGGCCCATAGTTGAGCGGACCGTCTCGGCGAGAATCTTGGCAGCCATAATATTGCTTCTACGTGCATCTCTTCCTCTTGATCTTGACGAGTCTTCTCTCAGAATCAGAACTTGTTGTCCTTCCGACATGTCATAAACACATCCTATGTGTAATAGAGCCTCATGTCTCCTGTGATAAACGTATGTAGGCTTTCTAGATGGCCGCCAGGCCAGAGTTCGCCGTGTCTCCTGGATCGGGTTCAGATCCAGCAAGTTATCTTTTCAAGATGAATGTTCTACAGTTCTTGCGGGGCGTGTCTCCCCAAGTATGCTGGATAAAGTCCTTGGGAAGCCCACGCGAGGTCCCGACTCCCGGCCTGTGGTCAATGGTCCGGGAGCCGGTTTCGGATTAGACTGGTAAGCTGATGTTCTTGCGGAGGTTCGTTCTTTCGTCGGTGCCCAAAAAAGGGGGATTTTAGGTCGTGGAAACTGATTTTGCTTAGAACCTGAAGAAGGGCGTACGGGCGAGAAGTGTCTCGCTCTTGAAGATACCTTCGAGAGTCGGTACTTTCTCAACGGATGTCTTCATAATCTCTTCAGTGGTTCTTGCTTGCCAGAGTGCGACAATGTCGAACTGTCCTGGTACGCTGTATGCTTCTACAAGTCCGGGTACGTTGCTGAGTTGCTTAATCGTGCTCTCAATCGGGTTGTGCTGTACGTTCAACAGGGATATGCCGAAGGCCATTTGGCTCTCTGGCTTCCTGTTAGGCTGAATTCCGTCGAAAGCTGTGTGTGCATCGGTCGTTCTGACGTCTGCAATTTCACGTATTTGCTGGATTGCTTGGTAGACTTGTGTTGGGTTGCTTTGTTTTAATCGTAGGACTAGGTCGTATCGACCCGTCACTGGTGCGATGAAGTCAATCTGGCTGTTCTGTTTCAGTTCCTCGACCACTTTCGCAACACGGCCGCTATTAACGGTCGCGAAGACGTAAGTCGGGAGGTTCGTGTTTGTGTTGGTTTGCATTTTTGTTTTTTCCTATAGCATTTTATTGCTACAATGTAACAGGTGTTACTTGGATATAAGGACTTCCGTACTATGGACTATATATATGTTACAGTGATGTAATAGGTATGGCAGGCGCCTCGGTTGTCCCCTGCATCCTACTGACGATCAGTCTTTCCAGTCTACCGGTTTGGTTTGCACAATCCAGTTTTGGTTGATCGGTTTGCGTCCGAGCATTTGCTGACAGGTTCACATTCGCGTGCTGTGCGCCTGAGGTTCGAATCATCCAAAATATATCCCGAATCCACTATCGAACCGTCCCGTAGTGCAACATCAGCTCGCCATGCTTGAGGCTCTTGACCGAGAGGAACTTCAAGGTCTGCTGTTTCAACATCGAACCCCAGTAATGGTTTTTCCCGCGTCCAAAGATGACCGGCATAACTAGGATCCGGTAGTCATCGGCGAGTCCCCGCTGGATGAACTCCTGAACCAGCGAGGGGCCTGCGTCCACGATCATATCCTTTCCCGGTTCCCGCTTCAGACGGGCGACGATCCGAGAGAGGTCTCCTTTCACAATCCTAGAGTTCTGCCATTCGGCCTTCTTCAAGAAGTGAGAGAGGACAATCTTCTGACTACTATCGAGGAAGCGCGAGAACTCGAACAGGTACTTCGGATCGGATGACTTCCTCGCCGATTCGGAGTGGACGGCCAAGTGGCCTTCATAGGACCTCCGACCGTACAAGATCGTATCCACTGAATCATACCGATTGATCCACATCTCGGTGAACCCTTCACCAGGTTCCTCCGACCGAACATCAGACCCCGGATACTTGGGGAACTCGCCATACCCGTCGAGAGTCATGTACATGTTCACAGTGATCTTTCGAGTCAAGTTCGACCCCATTCTGCCCTTGCCGTTTCTCACTAGATAAGGGCGAACTTTTCTGTGCTGGTGGGGCGGGTGGGATTTGAACCCACGATC
>VBBH01000070.1 GCA_005888695.1 Candidatus Bathyarchaeota archaeon | reverse complement strand
GGACTATTACTCTACCGCGTCACCAGATTATTCTTCCCAAACGACAAACGGCTAGCAATCCTCACACCTTTACTCTACGAAGCGACACCACTTTCCGCACGTTACCTCAGACTCACAGTTGTCGACAATTTCCTCGCACTATTCCTCCTGCTCAGTATTCTATTCACTCTCTCAAAGCCAAAGAATCCGATTTTGTCGGCCATCGTATACGGTGCATCTTTGATCTCCAAACAGACCGCAATATTCTTCCTACCCGGCTTCCTAGTTTTGTTCTTTACCAAAAAGAAGAACCCACGATACATCATCTCGTGGCTAATCCTATCATCCGTCCTCCCGATCATATGGATATTATACGGAACGACACAAGTGGGATTCTCCAACCTCATTGACCAACAATTCGGACTGACCGGTCTCGGAGGAGAACGCGCAGTATCTGCAGTAGGTTTGATCGTCCAGAGAATCTCAACCCGTGACCCATTCATCTTCTTTGGTCTCGCCGGAATACTCTGGGCAGCCTACAAACGACGATGGGCTCTCCTAGCCTTCCCAGTCGCCTATTACCTCGCGTTCATCGTCCTATTCCTGAAAATATCTACCGTCTATCTCATCCCGACACTACCCTTCCTCTCCATCCTCTCCAGCCTACTACTGTTCGAGGTCTTCGATCGAGTCCCGAAGATAGGAAATCCGAAGGCCCTCAAAACTACCCTGTTCGCCATTCTGATAGTCGCGCTGATCGCGTCATCACTATTTCTCGTAACAACGCAGTCACCATCTGATTCGCAACAAGCCGCCTTATCCTACGTAGGAGGACTTGGCTCGCCGAAAGTGATCACCAGCGCCACTTACATCTGGTTGCTCAAACAAAACTATCCAAGCGTCATAGTCCTGGATCGATATACAGTTCCTTGGAGCACGCTAAATAGCTCGACCGTCTATCTAATCGTCGACCTTCCAGGCGACTTTACTACAATAAACAGCATTCCCCAATACCAAAGTGCGTTTATCAACTCGACAATCGTCGCAAGCTACAACTACTACAACTACCTCGTCCAAGTAAGATCAGTCACAATCCCCTGATGCAGCCAAAAGGATTCTGATGACAAAATGTTCGACATGCTAACCGTAGTCACTCCGATGAGAAATGAGGAAGAGACAGCTGAACTCTTCATGCAGCGACTCCTTCCCGCATTGGAAAGAAACTCGTCCAAATGGAAGATCATCGTACCACTAACAGCCACGGACAAGACTCAGCAAATCCTCGACACATACGAGGTCGAGACGGTCGACGTCCCACCGGGACTCGGCCGAGCCTACAAAGCAGGCCTTGGAAAAGCCATCGAAGGAGATGGATCAGGCCCAGTATTGACCCTGGACACTGATCTAAGCCACTTGCCAGAGGAGATGGACATGCTCACAGCAACCGACGCAGATCTAGTCTTAGGTGCAAGGGCAGAGACCGGATCGAGGTTTCACAGAAGAATGGTGAGTAATCTGATTAACTCGATCCTCCTCGGACCGTATACCGACTATACAAGTTCTTACCGTCTCTACTCTCGTCCACTGCTGAAGAGAGTCCTTCCTGAAATGAGAAGCAACGGGTTTGCCTTCATGCCAGAAATAGTCTTCCGGAGCATCCGAGCAGGCTTCAAAGTCTCCCAAGTCGCGGTGAGCTTTCCCCCAAGAGTAGCCGGGGAGAGCAAGATGAGCTACAGATCCAACCTCAAGGACTACATTCGATTCCTTGCCTGGAGATACTTCCGATAAGACATTCTCCGGGTGGCCATGTCGAGCGATTTTAATAGGTCCAACGAGACGAGGCAACCATCGTGACCGATTACCATTACTCGTTCTGGCGAAGAGGCGTTTTCGCCGGGCTACTTATCATCGTCTTGGCCCTAGCGCTTATTCCTCCTCTCACGAAGGGTACAATGAACCTTCGAGTCTTCAACGTCTCAACCCCTGCACCCATCCTCCACTTCTACATCACGATTAACCAAATGGAACTTCACACTGCCGGTCTGCCTTCAAGTATCGGCTGGGTTACAATCACTTGGACCGACAATCCTCCAAAACTTGACCTCGCCGGCCAGAACGGCCAATCCTCACCAGGTGCCTCCATCATATCACCAATCCAATCAGGACGCTATGATCAAATCCGCATCTCCATACTCCAGTCGAGCCTGACGTTCAATGGCGCCGCCACTCCAAAAGTCGTATGCAGCAGCTGCCTTTACCAGATACTCGCGAACGCGACGGTCCCAATCCCCCCAAACGGCTATGGGAATCTGCTTCTTGTCTTATCACCCGATTACGAGTCTCTCCTCGATACCCAGCCTTCCCTCGCCTTGAACGTGGTCCAAGTGTCCACCCCCTGACCCCTATCTTGACCGTTAATCTCAAATCATCCTCCTCAACCGGGGCTATTTCATGTGTGTAATTGGAAAGGACAAGCTCATCGAGTTAATACGTAACCACAAGTGCATTCACCCGTTCGACTACAGCCTGCTTGATGGCGACGGCTACATTCTAACAGTCAAGGAGGAACGGACCCTCCACTATCTTGAGCATCAAAATCTAATCTCGAACGAAGTAGTCTTCACTCCGCCCGAATATGTCAGCCACCTCACCGCCAAGAGCAAGTACGGCCGAATGGGCCTAAGTTTCCTCAACGCTGCCAAAGTCCACAGTGGGTTTGTCGGACGCCTCGCTCTCGAACTGGTGAACTTGAGCAATGAAAGGCAACCGATAACGATCAAACGAGGCGATCCTTTGATGCACATCGAATTCCTGAAACGAGATGGAGAGCCTTCACCGTATAACGGCGGATACATGTTCCAATATATGAGCGAAGACGAAATCTCGGAATACGTGTCCATACTCACACGAGACTACAAGCCGCTGTTCCCCAAGGAAAACCTCCTAAAAGCCGCCAAAGCCCGCGTCGAGTTCGCCAAAGTCATCGCTTAGGCCGAACTCTCTTCTCCCCTCCAATTCTCTCGACGACTCCTCTCAACTTCCGGCTTTTCACACTGCCCAGGGCCGAATCGTAAAACTCCTGGGCCTGAGGTCTGCGAGACTTGCCCACCTTTCTGTTTGAATACGCATTCGCCTGCAAAGCCATCTCCACTTGATCCAAGTCCTTTACCAGTCTCGCCTCTCTACTTCGTCTAAGCCGAAGA
>VBBH01000107.1 GCA_005888695.1 Candidatus Bathyarchaeota archaeon | reverse complement strand
TCCAGATCGTTCACGGTAAACAAATTGAGAGGTTTTAGGGTTCCATTAAACAAGGGACTCTATTCCCTAGAAAATGGCCGCTTCTCACTCCTTCCGCCAGCCGCCCCTCATAACGGGACGATTGAGAGTCCGAAGCTCCCCCCGCCGATCCCTCATCCAAGTGGCATGTTCTCAACAGGTAGCGTCGACCTTGACGCCTTACTCGGCGGAGGAGTGAGACGAGGATCCTTCGTGCTCATCGATCTTGACAGCAACACCTCCCCCAGTACAGTGCAGATGTTTCTCAACATCATGAAGGCAAATTGGGTCAATCAGGGCGGTAGTTGTTTCATCTTACCACTTGCCAGTGTGAGTGCTGACTCTGCCGGGGAGATGCTTAGACCTTACATAGGAAATGAGGCGTTGGACGACAGGGTCAGAATAGTAGATTTCAATCTAGATTCTACTCCCAAGAAATGGAAAGTCTCTCTGAAAGGAAAGCTTTCGACCGACATGGTATCATTCATGGCCGGATGGAAGACCCTCGACGACATATCATCACCGAAAATGCTGATGATCGACTATGACAAGGTCCAACAGATATACGGTGAGGATCTATCCCTACCAGGATTCACAGAAATATCTGCAAATATGCGCGACTACGGCGCACTCAATATTGGATTAGCGTTTAGACACACGAAAATCAGGGATGACTTTCTCCGGATCGCAGACTATCATCTGAAAATCCGAAGCGGCGAGGGGTCCTTCCTCGTATTCGGTGTAAAACCATTCACTCCAATCTGTGGAGTCAAGTTCGACATTGGAAAAGGATACCCAGCCCTCAAACTCGTACCTATGGTTTGATCGAATCTTGAAAGAGGAAACAATAGCTAGTAGAGGATTGCGTTGAAGAGCACCGAATCGACGATTGAGCCCCGTTCGTCTGAAGACATTGTAACCAGGTTTGACCCGTCGTCAAAGATATCCTTGTTCTTGGCGAAGTTTCCGGAATACGTCAAAGTTCTACGCTTAGCAATTAATCATGAGGACTCGGCTGCGAACCTGCCCAACTACCAAGGCTGGCAGTGGCATGACGTTCAGGCTCATCCCACCAAACTCATAAGACTGGTAACCGAAGGGATCGCGAAGATCTGTTGGAGGACGAGAAATTCGACTTGTTATTTGCTGAGGGATTCTGACGCGGTAAGGAAAGCGATCAAGAAGCCCCCTATCCACGCGAACAGAGAATCAGTGGAATAGATAGTATCCCACAATATCAAAATTACTAGTAGGTTCGATTGCCGTTGCCCTACACTCAACCGACCTAGAAAAGTAACCAACATAAGAAGTCGAGATTGCTTCTCTTCTTCAAGAGAGGGATCTAGAAGCACTATGTTATTTTGATCGATATTGTCAGGAGTTATCAGTGGCTATGACCTTATAGTCGAGATGTGTCGACGCTATAATGGTCTCAGCACGTGATTGACTACCCACAGCTCCTCTTGATGGGAGCGATCGCTGGGTTCACTGTCTTTCTCGGCTTGCCCGTCGCAATACTACGAAATGTCAGCGCGAGGGCGAAAGGATTTCTCAACGCGGTGTCTATCGGCATCCTAGTCTTCTTGATATCCGACGTCCTTGCAAACGCGTGGACCACTGTTAAGGACGCAGCATCGAGCGCCTATGCGGGTCAGTCAAGCGGAACCATTGCTTTACTCGATCTTACTGTGATGCTTGCCGGATTAGGCCTCGGACTCTTCATGCTAACAGCTTACGAACGACGATACGCCAAGGCTCTGATTGTAGCCTCGGCGGAAACGCAGAAGGTTGTCGTTTCTACGGAAGAAGTCGTGGATACTCAGGATTCAAACCGTAAGAGGATACTCCTGCAACGACAGCAAGTAGCCGAGCTTCTCGGGAACCCGTACAATCTGGCAACAATGATAGCAATGAGCATCGGACTACATAATTTTGCTGAAGGGTTAGCAATTGGACAATCCTATGCCTCGGGAGCAGTCTCACTCGCCGTTCTCCTCGTAATAGGATTCGCAGCTCACAATGCTACAGAAGGCTTCGGAATCGCGGGCCCCCTGGCGGCAAGTAACGAGAGACCAACACCTTCCTTTCTAGCCAAGATGGGCCTGATCGCAGGCGGCCCAACCTTCCTCGGCACATTGATAGGTAGCATCACCGCCTCAACATTCACCAAGATCCTCTTTCTCTCGCTCGCTGCTGGGGCCCTAATCTATGTGACATTGTTCATGTACAATTCAGGAAGGAGACAAACAACCAACGATGTCATGATGCTGGGAATATTCATCGGTATCCTGGCTGCGCTTCTAACTGACCTAATCGTTTCTCTAGGCGGACTCTAGATAAGAATCATGGAAGCGTTCTAGTTCCCGAGGCTCAGTTCTGTTTGAGGCAAAACATGCTTGAGCTCTGCTCGACCTGAAGTGTGAACTGGTTCAGGAATCCCTGTCGGCCGAGCACATAAGGCACTGAGTTAGAGAGCATTATCGCAATCGGAATCTGGACAGTATGCATGTTTGCAAGCGTTAGACTTACGGTATGAATGTATCCTACTTCGCTCTGGCCGTAGACACTTCCCAATTCGACTGGATTCCCACTGTATGGATTGACTCCGAGCTCGGTTGCCAGTTCTCTTGGAGCGGCACTGATGTATGCACCTGTGTCGACTGCCATTGTAACGGTGACAGCCCGGCCCGCATTTGCCAATGTGGCTTGGAGAACTAGTCCATCCCTGGAACTCGTACTCCAGCAGACGCTGCCGTTAGCAGATTGGATTGGTTGATTATTCGTGCCTGTCAGCCGCGAGACGAGTGTCCGCAACTGACTGTAAGCGGAGCTTGCTACGAGATAGCCTGCGTAGCTAGCTCCTAAAGCGAGCCCTATCAGTAATACTGCAACAAACAAGTGCCTAAAGGGTGGGCTCATCGAGCGTCCAGTGTTCGCCCTGTTCTCGTCTGCCATCTGATCAGATTCTTGAACCTCCTCCTTCAATTTAAACAAATTCCTTGGACAAATGAGATACTTGCAGAGACCATAGCACCGGGATATCCGGTGACTCGTTTGAGAAGGACAGATGAAAAATTAGGTGCTGATCAAACTCGTCTCATTCCGATACTATACATTGCTCTCCTGGTGGTTGCCGGAGCAGCTGCAGTGGTTTATGGAGTTGCAACAGCCTTCACAGGCGCTGGCTCTATCCTCACAGGCAATCTTCTCCAGACTACAAGCAATAGTGACATCGCGGGTTCGGTCATAGTTCAATACTGTGAGAACCAAACTTCGACCTCTGGATAGCCCCTCCGAAAAGTGATACACCCTCAAATAAGAAAAGGCATCAATCGGTGACGAAAGTAAGAATCGACTCCGAGTTCCGGCTATCCATGCTTGGATCTTTCTAGCTACCCTTGTTCGGAGACTTTCTACGCGTTGAAACCTGAATATCAGGTTTAACGGCGGGACGCGTATACCATGAAGGCTCCGAGTATTTTGTGATCGCCTCGGCCATCTCAGCCAAACGTTTGTTTACTTTGTAATGAACTGTTCCATCCTCGTAACTTCCATTATTCCGCAACTCTCCAGCCTTCACTCCGGTCAGTAATTCGATTCCTTCATTGATGGTGCTAATCGGGTATACGTGAAAACGTCCCTCTCTGACCGCCTGAACGACTTCCTCGCTCAGCATGAGATGTTGGACGTTACTCTTCGGGACAAGCACGCCTTCACCCCCTTTGAAGCCTTTGGCCTTACAAATCTTGTAGAAACCTTCGATCTTCTCGTTTATCCCACCGATCGCTTGGACCTCACCCTTCTGATTGACCGAGCCAGTGACCGCCAGATTCTGCTTAATCGGAAGCTCGGACAATGCAGAAAGGATTGCGTAGAGTTCAGTGCTTGAAGCGCTGTCTCCTTCCACTCCACCGTAGCTTTGTTCGAAAACTATCCTGCAGGATAGAGCAAGAAGCTTGTCGTGCGCATATTTGCCTTCTAGATAGCCCGAGATTATCAAAACGCCTTTCGTATGGATCTGGCCACCTAGGTGCGATTCGCGCTCAATGTCGATGACTCCGCTTCTACCAAGGCCTACGCTAGCGGTTATTCTGCTAGGCTGTCCAAAGTCAAAATCGCCCAGGCTAATCACTGAGAGTCCGTTTACCTGTCCCACGTTGGACCCTGAAGTGTCGATGAGAATAATTCCCCGCTGGATCATCTCCTTAACTTTCTCATCCAGGAGGTTCGACCTGTATACTTTCTCTTGGAGGGCTTTCATAACGTGAACGTCTTTGACTATCTTGGATCGATCCTGAACCGCATAGAAATTTGCCTCTCTAACAAGATCCGCGATAGCCGGGAATTTGGTAGAGAGTTTCGTTTGATCCTCCACCAACCTTGACCCGTACTCAACCACCTTCGCTAAACCTGACGCTTCCAGATGATTCAAGTCCTCCCTTTCGCAGAGTGAGTGGACAAAACTGCCGTACATCTTCAGATTCCGATCATTGCGTTCTATGGAGTCGTCGAAGTCTGCCTTGACCTTGAAGAGTATCCGAAAATCAGGATCCAAGGTGTAGAGTGCCTGGTAAGTATCATGGTCTCCGGCAAGGATCACCTTAACGTTCAAAGGTATAGGCTGAGGTGTCAGGCTCTTTGTACTCCCGACCCCCAACCTCTCCGAGACTTCTTCGATGGCAAGATTCCCGTTCAGGAGCATCCGTTTCAACCCTTCATAGGACAATGGATTCCTCAGCAGTTCCCTAGCTCCTAAGATCAAGTATCCACCATTTGCCCGATGCAAGGATCCTGACTTGATCAGTGTGAAATCTGTTGTCAATGCTCCGAATCGGGACTCTTTCTCTATCCGACCTAGGAGGTTCGTGACGGTAGGGTTGTCTTCGGAGATGACCGGTGCGCCTTTCAAGTCCTTGTTGTCTATTGCAATGTTGATCTCGTATCTTCTAGGTCGTAGATCTGACGAGTCATTAGCTGGAACCGGACTGGCCCCCTGATCCGGGGCATCGGTCTTCTGTGACGGTTCGGTCTGAATGAATAGGTCAGTGTTTTCCATGATATCATCTTTGAGAGCCTTGAGATACCGGACTACGTCCGGTACGTCTTGATATCTCTGCACGAGAGAATCGATCACTCCGCCTATCGCGTAATGAACCGCCTCGTCCCGAAGCTTCCGGAGATCTTCCATGGTTTTCGAGTCTAATTCGTTGACCTGTTTTCCGGCAGATTCTAAGGCCGTCCTGATTGTTTCCCGATTCTTCTCGTACTCTGTCTTGACTTTCGGTGGCAATGCATCGAATTCCTCCTGGCTCAGCGGCTTCCCTTTCTGCATCGGGACAATCGTGATGCCTAGCTGAGTTGCGCGAGCCAGATACCCATACTTTTGGGCCTCCTCAGCCAGAGAGTTCATTATCTTATTACGCTCCTTTACCGCCTGCTCAGTCATGCTCGCAGTTCTGGATACGAACTCTTCGCTTTGGAGCGTGGCCGGAATCGAACGTTTCAGTTGATCCATCACACTCTTCAGATCCTTCTTGAAAACCTGTGCTCGTCCAGCTGGAAATTTTAGAGCTGTTGGCTCGAACGGATTCTCGAAGTTGTTAACGTAAGCCCAGTCCGATGGAGTCGGCATCTTTCTTGCAAGCTCCACAAGATAGTTTCGGGTTGCAGGCCTTTTTCCTGACAATGGAACACCAGCAGCGTAGATATTGAAGCCCTTAGCCTTCATCTCGACGCCAAACCGGAGCGCTTTCAGCGCCCTTTCTTGTCCAATGATGCCTTCCGCGAGCCCGAGTTCGGCACTCGTCTCGCAACCAACACTATCGGGCGGACATTCTAGCCGAAGCTTCTCGGGAGGAAGCTCACTCACTGTCATTTGATTTCTTCCATGATTCTGGGAGTATTACGCCTTTACACGAGAGCGGTTCTCGTTCGGAAAATACTCGTACGGAATCCTAAGACAACTCGTACTTTCTTTATGAATTACGTGAACTCTTTCCTCTCGAACAGGATGAGCCCAATAATCGCCGTGATCACAAAGTAGCCCAGCAATATCGCAACCCCCTCCGGAATCGTTACTGCGAAGAGGACGCTATCTCGTCCACGCGGACCCGCTCCTCTGATGGGTTGGGTTGAGGGGTAAGGGTCCATGAGCACATTTCCTACTATGCCGGCCCCATATGAAATGATGAACCACGGTTCTGTCTGTGCAAAAGTGGACACCAGCAATTGGATGATGTTGAAAGCAAACAAGAAGAGTATAGCGGTCACGAGTATGGACATCGAGCTGGACTTGAACAGTGAGCTGAAGAAGAATGTGAACCCGAGCACTGCGACCAGATAGATCACTGAAAAAATCAATGACTCTGCAAACTGGTAGGGTATATTCGTACCGAAATAGTAGAGACCGTTACCAATTGTAAGTGCGGCATAGGCTCCGAATATCATTAGAGACGCCAATAATGCCCCAAAATACTTTCCAATGTATATCGATGAACGGCGGAGCGGGTTAGGAACGAGGAAGTACCCAGTCTTGTTCTGGAACTCTCCAGAGATAGCGTCTCCACCAAAAAAGATCCCGTTGATCGCAATGATGAAAGTGATCGAATTCCCCCACCAGAACGAATAGAACCCAAGCGGGGACGATGCGAACGTGCTAACACCATAGTAGGCAACGAGTGCGGTCAGTATTCCACCGATTAGAAGACCAATCACGAGCAGGATGAAGAACCTTCGCGACCTGAAGTAATTGACCAACTCGTATTTTGTAACTGTCCCGACTTGGGAGATGCTCCCCGCTAGGACATGGCTCGTCGCGGGTTCGAGCGTCGTTGTTGTGAGAGGCGCCTTACTCATCTCTTCTATCAGTTTCCTACAACGTGTCCTTGATCAGGTTGAGGTACGTGTCCTCCAATGTCGAGGCGGATGGATGATAGCTAAGCATACCAATCTTCAAGGCCACCAAATCGGTTAGGAGTCTCGCCTGTTCTTCCTGGCCGCCGGAGAATTTGATTCGTAGACTTCTCGGATTGAGCTTCTCAACACTGCCAACTCCGGCCAGACTTGAGATTTGTCCTCTGATGACTTGGTCATCAATGTCTCTCACTAGTTCAACTTGAACGACACTTTCACCTCCGTCATGTGCGAACCGGTCCGTGACATGTGCAAGCGTGTCGTATACCAGTAATTTTCCATGGTCGATCATCGCGACCTCATCGCATATTTCGGAAACTTCATTCAACAGATGCGAACTCATGAAAACAAGCCTATTCCTCTGTTTCAAAGATCTCACAATATCCCGCACCTCTGCCTGCCCCCTCGGGTCCAATCCTGTTGTGGGCTCATCCAAGAGGACAATTTCCGGGTCGGACAATAGGGCTGCAGCAATATTGATTCTCTGCTTCATCCCCTTCGAAAATTTGCCAACCTTCTTGTCCATCCACTCATCCATTTTGACTTCGGAAACGACTGCTTCGATCCTCTTCGTACGGTCCGCCCGTGGGATGCCCCGCAAATCAGCAATCATGGAAAGCGCTTCGCGCGGAGTGAAGGATGGATAGATCTCCGGGGTTTCGATCAGCACGCCGCAAGGGTCCAATGCCTTCTTCTTCTCCTTGTGAACATCGACTCCGTTGATGAGGGCTTGACCGCCGCTTGCACGGATCAGATCTGTGAAAATTTTTAACGTCGTGGTCTTGCCCGCGCCGTTAGGGCCGAGGAACCCAACACACTTTGCGCCTTCAATTTTCAAGTTCAGGTTTGAGAGAGCGACGAACGAGCCGTACCGTTTAGTAAGGTCTCGTGCTTCAATTGAAGACAATTCCTGTACTCGCTCGCCCGAGTCAAAGCCTCACTATTTCAGGATATTCCTAGGGGTATCACCGTGGAGCTTTTGTTCCCGTCCCCTTCTCGTCCCCTACTCGTGTCTGTGACCGGACATCCACTTCTTCTCCTCGGCATTGGGCGTGAGAGGATATGCTACTGACCATAGGAACATCCGTGCTGTAGAAGGACCTACATGTTGGAATCTTGTCTGGAGATCCTCCTGTAGCTTGTCCTCTTTCTTACCAAATGAACCAAGATAGTCTCGGAACGACCCAAACTCTTTCTCCAAAGCTAGAACTTGTTCCGCATTATGAATAGTCGCACGTATCTTCTTCTCGTTTCGAACTATACTCTCATCTTTGAGCAGAGCACGGATGTCCCTTTCCGAGAATTTTGCAACCTTAGGTAGTGTGAAGCCTGAAAAAGCCTTCTGAAAGTTCGGCCATTTCTTTTCGATCATTCGCCAGTTCAATCCCGCTGTGAATATTGCCCTTGTCATTCTTTCGAAATATTCCTCATCGCTTCTAGGTGGCTTTGCTCCCCATGGATTCGGCATACTGGTCTGGACCAATTATCCGGAGCCAGGCAGTAAACGTATATGCTCTTCCATCCAGTCCTTTCTCCAAGATTAATAGAATAAGACGGTCATGTGAAATCCATTACTTGGCGAGTTTCGAGATTCGGCCCATTACTCCCAACGATGCAGAAAAAGTAGTGATGCTAATGAAACAGCACTGGGGCTCCACGAGAGTCGTCTCGAGAGGCAGGGTACACTACCCTGAGAAATTGCCAGGATTCGTAGCTACCGTCGACCATAAATCAGTTGGACTGTTGACCTACAATATCAATGACAAAGATTGTGAAATCGTCACTCTCAACAGCGCCTCCGAAGGACTGGGAATCGGCTCTGCATTGTTAGAAGCCGTTAGGAAAGTAGCAATTTCTACCGGATGCAAACGTCTTTGGTTGATAACAACTAATGATAATACCCATGCCCTGCGCTTCTACCAGAAAAGAGGGTTTCGCCTCGCCGCATTGTATCCTAATCAGCTAGAAAAATCGCGCTTGCTTAAGCCGGAGATCCCCTTGGCAGGATGGGATGGAATTCCTCTTCGAGACGAGATAGAGCTTGAAACTACCCTCTAATGAACGCGACATTTCGATATTCGTCCGATGTTTTGTAAACTGAGAGGCGAATAGTTCAGAGGCTGTCTTGTAGACTACATTCCGTGTTTGTCTTTCATGTGCGACTTCAGCGCCATATCGGAATTGAAAGTTGCACCACATTTAGAACAACTGAACTGTTGTGTTGTCACTGCAGAACTTCGCTTCATCATGAATCCCCCGATCGCTAGTAGTACTCCTAGCAGGGCGACCCCTTCGGACCCGTATGTCCTGAGCCTTCCGCTTTCACCTATCGAGAGGAAATAGCCAGCCGCGGCTGCCCCTACAACGATGAGGATTACTCCCAGTATCAGAAGATTCTTGTTCATCTTGTCCAGCCTTGAGTAGGATCTGCCTTTTTAAGCGCTGTGGACTGGTTTCAGGAAGGGATCTACGATTAGACGAGCCTTCAGGCCCTTGTCAAGGTCGAATTAGTCAGTTTTTCACAGATGTAGCCAGAATCTGCTAGCAGTTTCCTGAACACACGATTCCTCGGGGGACCTAGTGATCCGTTTCTTTGTCAGATCCGCTTTCTAGTTCCGGTTGGTCTTTCTGATTCCCTCGGCTATCACAGGAGCGACCGTGACCTTGCTAACATTGCTTGGAATCGTGTCAGTCCCTATCACCCTTCTAACTCCAGCATTTTTCATTCGCTCAAGGGCTCCTTCAGCCAAGACTGGATGAGTACAGAGAGCGAAAATCCTCTTAGCTCCTTTCTTCGTGCATGCCCTTGCTGACTCAGCGATCGTTCCACCAGTGCTGATGATGTCGTCGGCAAATACAACATCCCTTCCTTCGAATTCTACATCCCCAGTGTCGATCTCGACCTTCGTCGACGAGACTCTCTTCTTATGGAAGACCGTGTGTTCCGCGTCCAATTCCTTGGCAACCATTGCGGCCCAAGGCTCAGCTTCTTCGTCAGGTCCAACAACAACCGGCTTCTTGGGGTTGAGATTCTGCTGAGCATACTTTCCCAGCAAGGGCATTGCCGAAAGATTGTGTGCGGGAATATGGAAAACCTTGGAAACATCCTCCAAACGGTGAAGATGAGTGTCAACGGTCATGAAGGATGTCATTCCGACAGTCTCGAAGAGCTTGGCTATCGTAAGGCTGCTTACTGCCTCACCAGGCTTGAATCTGGCATCCTGTCGGGCGTATGCTAGATATGGTACGACCCCGGTGATAGAACTCGCTCCCAAGTCTCTTAGAGCATCTACCAAAAGTAGGAGTTCCATGATATACTCATCCGGGTTCCGGTACAGTGATTGCACAATGACAATATTCTGATCCTTAACATCATCAAGGATCCTCACGTATTTTTCACCGTCAGGGAATCTCTTGATCTCCAACTCTTCGTGCTTCGCGTTCAACGTCTTAGCCACCTTCCCTGCCAGATCGATTGAGGCAGACCCACCGAGGACGATCATTTTTCGTTCGAGAGACTCCGGAACCCGCGAGAATCGTCCGGGCAAATAAAAACTAGATGCCCTCGACCCTTGATAACGTTCTGGGAGTTGGCCTGTGCAGAATAGCGTGGTATATCCTGCTTTGACCGGTACTGTTACATGCCTCATCAGCCATATGCTTCATGAGACTTAGCTTGGACGCTCCTTCCCTCAACGAACGAGACCGAGCTGACCATCGACAGGAAGCGCTGATGCCTACAGGCATCGCCATACTCGACCAGATTACGGGAGGAGGATTACCTAGACCATCGGCAGTGGTTCTGATGGGACCGATAGGGAGTGGAAAATCGGCGCTAGTTAGAGAACTGGCCGTGAACTCTCTCAGGCAAGGTTCGGACCTATTGTACTATTGCATCGACGATCCTGCCGACGTTGTGCGTCTTGGACTGGAGGATCATAACTTGCAAGTCCCGAGCTTGGAAGCCGAGGAGCGGCTTGTATTCGTGGACATGTTCAGCAAGGGGGCGGAGAAGCTGGCCGAGTCTTTGCCCCATATGGATCCCGAAGATGTCTTGGAGGAGACGATGAAATTCCAAGATCTTCTCGATTACGGTCGGAGTTTTGCTTTGAAGCCGACAGGGCATAGAAAAGTGATCATACTCGACAGCATCACTCCGTTCTTCTTGCTGGCAGAGCCTCGACGAGTCTTGCAATATGTACAGGTGATGAGGTTCGCCACGAGAGTTGCCAAGGCCGTAACATTCTCGGTTCTACACACGGAGGTCGTCAGTGAACAATTAGAGAATGCAAGCGTGAACTTGGCAGATGGAGTGATAGAGATGAAGAAAAGAACCGGAGAAGTATTGGTTCGAGGAGGCATACTGAAAGTGTTGAGGATGGGCCGGAGCATCGCACCATCCAGAGGCTACTTCTATCAACTTACCAATCAAGGATTAGTATTCTCAAGCTCTCCGATATTGTAGAGGAATCGACCGATCTGAGCGAGGCTGTTTCCGGATTCTACAGCATCGTCGCTATCGACATTGGTTGGAACGCTGCCAAGTCTCTAAGCGCCTTCTCAGACGTCGAGAGGATATTCTGCAGTTGTTCATTGTAATCCCTGTTATCGTACTGCCATCCCTTACCATCCTGCCAGTACTCATAGGAGAAGGTCTGGCTCGTTATGGTCATGGGATCAAGCCATAACGAAGTGTAGTTGTTCAATACTCCTCTTCTGACAAGAGTGGAGAGAAGTGTAATGAGATTGTTCATTTCGCCGCGTGGAAGATAGACTCTTGTTGTGATCGAGTTAATCCCTCGGATCAATGAGTGATGCAGAATAAATGGTATCTTGTTCAAGATCGTCCTTTTGGCCAACATTTGACTCTCAGTTTTGAAGTCCAATCGGACCTCGTACATGTCAGAGATCAGTGGCGAGTAAGGTACGAGGTCGATAACGTATTCGCTGATGAGTCCTTTCTCCTTGATCCTATCAAAACGATATTTCGCCGCGGGAAGCGTAATCTTGAACATTCTTGCGAAATCGGCAAGCTTAATCCTCGCATCCTTGTTGAGCTCCTTCAGGATAATCAGGTCCTTCTTGTCAAAGGACGCAACAGTGGATCTATTCTCGGGCGGCGCTAACTTGCCAGGCTTCGTAGAATCCTCCGACAAGGTTGACAACCAATCATTCCATTCGAATCTCCACTTTCCCTTCTCCGGATCATAATAGTCGAAATTGGAAATCGTCGAGTTCTGTTCCTCCATCCAATAAACACGGACGCTAGACGCTAATCCCAAGGGAACAAATTGTTCCAGATACTGTTCGAACTCTCGGGTATTGCTGGTGGGGACCGCATGGATAGAGTAGTAGCCGTTGCACTCGCCCATGCTGCGAATGATCCTAATCCAGTAGCCCGGAATCCTCAACGCCTCTCTAGCCAAGAGATCCTTTCCAGGGGTAGGATTGACTAGGACCATAGCTCTAGAGAGACCGATCCTCGAGTGATTCGGATTTGCCCATGCATGAAATATCCCCCCACCCTTCTCGAGTCTGGAAACTCTAGCGAATACGGTAGGATATGGTATGCCCGTATCACGAGCAATAAGTTGTAGATTTCGAGGGCCGTGCTTCTTCATCGATCGAAATATTCTGATGTTATTCGCGTCCAAGAGAGCAAAAGTCTGATGGATTTTTCGGAAATATTCGTCGGCGGTAGGAATCATGAGCCGTGAACAAAAAAGAAGGGAGTAAGAAGAGCCTCATAGGCTCTTCGGTTAGACACCCGGCGGCTTGAAAGGACCTGGGGGAATAGGATCGCCCTTGCCCAAGGAGAAAGTCACCTCATATGACAACTGGGTAGTATTGTGTTTAATGTTCTATCGAATGGCATCCTGACCTAATCATGAGGTAGTCGGTAAATCTGGTGCTCTAAGGCTTATCTTCGATAAGCTGATATCCGATGCGGTTCTTCTGTGACAACAAGCCCTCGAGCAAGAGTCGAGACTAAGAAACTCGTCCTCCGCGATGCGCCTCGCCTGGTATAAAAAAGAGTCTTATTATTTCTGGAACTATTTCCAGAATATCAAAAAACCCTCAAACTCGCTGCTGTTCATGAACAATTTGGAGGAGCCGGATATTACCAAGGTTGGCAGTCGCACGATGTGTTGAAACACATTCGACCAATCTTAAACGAGTGATAAGCAATCGCCAGATTAGCGCCCGAATTTGAGAACCTCAATTATGGCGAAAAACTAGCTACCCCTGCACGATTCTCTGCAGGCCTTCAGACAGTGAGATACGCGGAGCGTAATCGAGAAGTCTCTTAGACTTTGTAATGTCGGCACAACTGTGTCTCAGGTCTCCAAGCTTTGCATTCTTTGATATAGAATTCAAACCTCGGCGACCCGACAAGCCGATGATCATTCTTGCTAGGCTGCTAATTGAAACGGATTTTCCCGTTCCGATATTGAAAATATTTCCCACAGCCTGATCGTTCTTCATCGCAAGCAGGTTTCCTTGTACGACATCTGAGACATGGATGAAGTCACGTGTCTGACCTCCATCACCATAGATAATTGGGGGCAATCCGGCCCTAGCTCTTTTGAGAAATGAGGTTATGACTCCCGAGTATTGTCCCGATCTTTGTCTTGGACCATAAACATTGAAATATCGTAAGGAGACAGTGTCCAACCCATACGTTTCATAGAAGGCTTCGCAATAATTCTCAGAGGCCAGTTTGGAAACTGCGTAAGGCGAAACAGGTCGTGGAAGCATCTTCTCACTATTCCGCACGTCCCCCTGATCCCCATATACTGCAGCTGATGACGCGTTGATGAAGCGACCGACATGGTTCTTGACGGCTGACCGCAGTAGACTCAGTGTCCCATTGACGTTTACATCATTAGTTAGGCCGGGGTTCCTTATCGACTTGAGGACACTGACGTCTGCGGCCTCATGAAATACTACGGCGGTATGTTTGAGCAGATGCTGAACGGTCCCTTTCTCCCTTATGTCGCCCTTGACGATCTTGAGCCGAGGATTGTTTGCAACCATCTTCAGGTTGGATAGTTTGCCCGAGGAGAAATCGTCCAATACAACAACTTGAAAATTCTTCTCTATTAGAGCTTCGACTAGATGACTGCCGAGGAACCCGGCACCACCAGTGACGACGATTTTCTGATGCATTCTAGTGCTTGAGCTCTGTGATTCCAGGGGATCCTATTTGAGGTGTTACGAGGGTGTGCGATTTTCGGAAGTCATCGACGGATGCCCTGAGTGCTTTACAAAGTGGAGACCGATATCGATGAAGATAGATCTCAGGCTGACGTCGCCCCAAAAAGGTCGACTGAGAGTTCTAATCTGCAGAGTGGTATTCTCTGGCAGTTGGTGCACGTCGGGCCACTGATGTCAACGATCCTTGGCATTACTTTTTCCGGCCATTAAACCATTCCACATGGAGAAAATTAGACATCCAGCACTACCACGATCTGCGCAGCGTGGACACGGCTCGCTTGTTAGTTGGACACTCAACCGAATCCCTTTAACCAATAGAATGACTGGTTGTTCTACTGCTGGCTGACAAGGTTTGCCATTGGAACCTTCCATGTTGCGGGTTGGTTGCAGCGGATGGTCTTACAAGGATTGGATAGGACCATTTTACCCAAAAGACGCCCAGCCCAGTGACTATCTGAGGCTCTATGCGAGCATATTTGACTCTGTCGAGGTTGACTCGACCTTCTACCGTACCCCATCCTCTGGCATGGTCTCAAACTGGAAGCGAGCTACTGGTGACAATTTCCGGTTCACGGCCAAGTTTCCGAAAAAGATCACTCATGAATTGAAGCTTCGGGACGCGATCCAGCAACTGGAACGGTTCTATGCCTCGATGAGCCAACTCCGTGAAAAGCTTGGCCCATTATTGATTCAGCTCCCGCCCTCTTTCAACCAAAAGAAGTATGGCGAGACATTTCAAAAGTTCCTTGGACAATTAGACGGAAAATATCAGCACGCAGTAGAGTTCAGGAACAAGTCTTGGTTCAAACCGGAAATCTACGAACAGCTAGAATCCCAGAATGTCATTCTTGCCTGGTCCGAGAACCAATACGCTTCCACTCCGCCCGAAACCACCTCCAACACCATGTACCTTCGTCTAGTTGGCGACCGGGAGATAACAGAGTTCAGCGGTATCCAGCGGGACCAAGAACAAGTCATGAAAAAATGGGTCGATGCTTTAGAGGAGAAGCGTGACCTGTTCAAGCAGGGCTACGTCTTCTTCAACAACCACTTCGCTGGCTTCGGTCCAGGCTCTGTCAACGAATTCCGAAGACTAGCCGGACTTGCCCAGTTGGATTGGAAGGCTCTCAGTACCCAACCGGGTCCGCTACAGGCGAGCATGAGCCAGTTCCAGAACTAGATCCCTTACAAAATAATGAGAACACATCCCTACCATCCCCGCGCCTACATGACTGGTATGAGAAACGTCCAGCGAGGCCTAGCCTCCAGGACAAAAATCATTACCACTATCGAGGAGTCTGGGAAGTCGCAGGCGTCGGAGATTGCCAGGAAAGCGGGCCTCGGAAAGGCGTGCGTGAACTATCATCTCAAGCTCCTAGACGGGCAGAAAATTGTATCGTCAAAGAAAATAGGGAGATCATATACCTGGGCGCTTACGACCTACGGACAGAAACGGCTCTTCGCTTAGACCCGTTCCTACACCGCGGCTAGGGTGATGCCTTTGCCCCTTTACCAGTTAATCGCCTCCAACCGCTCCTTAGGAGTCGCCTCAGGAAACCACGTTGCTGGGTTTGGGCCAACACGCGTTCCCAATCGACCCTCATCATCAAATAGGACAATCCAATGATTATCGCGATCGAAGGAGCGGATCCCACGATGCCTCCACCAAGAGCCGAATTAATCACCTCTTCCGACTTTCTAGCGGTGTATAGGACGAATAACGTGAGTACGAACTTCCCGGTGTAGAGGCTGATGTAGGTCTTGATAGGACTGTACTTCATGATGCCCATCGGGATATAGGCCACATCATCTGGAAGTGGAGTGGCGGCGAAGATGAAAGCGACTAGGAAAACGCTTCCTCCCAAGAGTCGGCGGAGCGAATCGAACCGAGCCCGGCTGCCAGCCATGGCCTCACGGACTCCGTAGCCGAGCCCGTAGCTGACAAATTTGCCGCTCGCGGCGCCCAATGCAGAAACAGCGGCCACTTGGACTATTCCAACCTGGGGAAATGTTGTGACTATTGTGATGACGATGATCAGGTAGGGAATTGGGATGACTGGGATAATGTTACCGAAGAGGCTCACGAGGAAGACGAAGAGCAATTGGTTCGTGCCGGCGACGTTGGAGAGGAAGTTGTACAGGCTAGTCAGTACATCCGTCATTGGGGCTTTCTCTCTTGTTTTGGATTGTTGAAATAGAAGTTTGGGGGGATAAAAAGGGATTATTTTCAGAAGAGTTCTGTTAGAACTGTTTCGGCCCTTGATCCTAGAATCTCGTCTGGGCCGACAAGTCCACTTTTACATCTTGGACTTTTTCTTGGCCTTCTTCTTAGCCACTCCGGTTTCACCGGGAGGGCCGCTATGATCATACCTTGCTTAATAGCCCTCCGCACAAAAGAGAAGTAATAATCTAGCAATCCGACAGATCGGAGGCTTAATGCGAGTCCTCCAATCTTTCTCGGACAGAAGAAAACGGATGCTTTTGATCTTCTTGTCGAATACTGCTATGACTGTGCTGATGGAGTTTGTGTCGGGGTTTGTGTTGCAGCTGGCGTCTTTGCCATCAACTTTTCCACTTTCGATCTCCACGCAGGCATTTGTAGGAGCTGTTCTCTAACCGATCGCTCAGCCTCTTCGCGACTCATCCAACGTGTTTCCATTGTAGACGCAACCAGCTCGTCGAATTTTTTCTCGAACGGCAATAGTTTGCCATCCAAGTCAGTACAGTGAATACAGTAGGGATTGTCTGGATTGTGGGCCCCATGATCCTCGTTAGTGGGCATTGGCATCCCACAACTCTCGCATCTACTCGCCAAAGACAATCCTACGCCTGACCTCCCAACCTCAGGAGTAAAGATGCGGATATCGGGTATTAACCGTAGTTTGACCCGTACATCCCATGCTGCAGTTACAGTTGGAGTTGGGGGCATTGGTCTAAACCGTTAATAAGCGCCCGCCAAGCCTATGTCAAAAGCTACGGCGAGGAATGCATTTCTTGCAGGGCAAGGGTAAGAATTTCCCTTTCCCAATCACTAACATTCTGATCCTCCTCGTGATACTAATATTCGGGCGCCGGAAGCAACAGGAATCCGCCCAGCAGGAGACGCTGGCCAGTCCATCGTTCGAAAAATCGAGTTTTCCAGTTCCGGATAGCTTGAGAAAGTCCGTGACCGAAGCGGATATGGGACGAGCCCGCGACAGGCTCCGCATCGCGAGTCTGGAACGGGACATTATCGGAGATGCTTTGACTAAAATCTACGACGCCGAGGCCCGTGCCCAGATCAACGAGACCGAGAAGAACCAATTACTCCAGAAATACAAAGTGGATCTTAAGCGCGTGGATGGAGAGATTGATGTTCATAAGCGGATTGTGGATCTCCATGAATTAGAGTCGGCGAAAGAGGACCTGTTGAAGAGTTTCTACGAGAAATTGATGGAAATTGATGTTCGGATTGGACAACTGAAACCAGGGCTAGATTCCCTGGGACTGGGCCTAGAGCCCAGACAAGTCAAACCATCAACAACTAGTTCCACGAACAAGCAGGAGCAACCAGCCCCTACTACAACTCCGGAACCGGCTGCTGAGAAAGAGAAGAGCCAGACGCGGGAGAGGCCGAAGACCAAAGCGGAGGAGAGATTGGACGCAGTTCGAGAGGAGGTCTTGAAGGCGATGGAGCGATTGGAGCAGATAGAGACCGAGGGCTAGGGCTGGAGACGAGAGAGATATGTCCTGGGTCGAGAAGGCACGATTGAGTGCTGCCGCCCAAGCTGTTCGGGAATTGCGAGATGGGATAACCATCGGGCTTGGAAGTGGGAACACAGTTCTTCGGGCTTTGGAGTTGGCTGCTGAAACTGTCAAGAAGGAACATCTCCGGCTGAGTTTTGTCCCGACCAGTTACCAGATGGAGATGGCGGCGCGTAGATTGGGGCTTAAGACGACGGTCCTGCCGGATGAGAAGGATCTGGATCTAGCGATTGATGGTGCGGATCAGATACAGTGGCGGAGTCTTGATATGGTAAAGGGGGGTGGGGCAGCACTGTTACGCGAGAAGATTGTGGACTCGTCAACCAAGAGATTGATCATAATAGTCGATGAGCGAAAGTTAGCCAAGACCCTGGGCGGAGAGCAACCTATTCCAGTGGAGATCGTCCCGTTCTGTTATCAAGCGACATTGGCGAAGGTAAAGCGCTTGTCTGAGAAGGCGATATTGCGAGAGGGAACCGGCAAGGTGGGACCAGTGGTCACCGATAATGGGAACCTGATAGTGGACGCATACTTCAGAAATCTTCGTAGACCAGAAATCATTCATGAGAAACTGAAGAATGTGCCAGGTGTTATCGAGACAGGATTGTTCCTTGGAATGGCAGACGTTGCTTATGTCGGTAGAAAGGACGGGCATGTCGACATATTGAGAAGAAGCTAGATACTGTTCAAATGAATTGATTAGCCGGGGGAAGATATTATGCGAGGAGAGGCTCGCCTTCTCTTCAACCTGTCGAAAATCAGCAACCCCGCGACTACTGCGACACCAAGGGTGACGAAAGCGGCGCCAACATATGCGTAGGCCGCAAGTGGTCTGCCGAAAGATGGGAAGCGAATGGATCCTGGGGAAGGAAAGCTTTCAAACGGTTGGACGGTAACAGAGAATTCCCTTGTGTGGACTCTAGGTCCCGAGCTTCCAGTGATATTCATCTTGTAAGTTCGAGCTGGAGTGCTGAAGGTTGGAGAGAAGGACAGTAGAAAGGACATCTTGGTATTCGGTGAGAGGTTGAGCCTTCTCGGGGCCAGAGTTGTAGTGGGGAGTCCTTCTGGGGACGTGGACAGGGCAATTGTAACGTTTCCAGCGAATCCGGACAAGCTGGTAAGCGTAACATTCGTGGCGGCGGTCTGGCCCTGAATTAGGGTCATCGAGGGCGGACTAGTGGTAAGACTGAAGTCTGGAAGATCGATCCCAGCCGTGATCACATCTTGGTCTTGGCAGCCGTAGCCAAGAATAACTGTATCGCAGGCAAACCGATTGTCTGTCCAGATAACATGAACCCTGATCGGAGTGGCAGTTATCTGGATATAGTCGCCAATAAACGGCTCGTTGTTGTTAGGAGCATCTGACCTCTTGACAGAGTTGGGGTCGAAGGATACTGTTGTTATCCGGATGTTCGGCGAGAAGCTCAAGCCCCCGTTTAACGAATAAGCATAGAATATGTCCAGAGCATTCAATGAGGTGGCGTTGTTTTGTCTGCTGTCATACCAGGCGATATTGATAATGCCTCCAGAGACCGCAATGCTTGGGAAGAAGTGCTGGGTCGACACGCAACAAGTCCTTGTATCAGTCACAAAATCGTTGACCATAATGCTAGCAGTCCAAGTGGACCCTCCATCCATCGACTTTGTAAATAATACGTTGGAATTTCCTCGTCCACAGTCGTCTCGAACCAGGTACACCGCCTTTGAATCGGATGCTATCTGGGGAATCGTGAAGTCGCGGAAGCTCCCTCCCGGTAAGGTGGAAGACAAACCAAGAAAACAGGCATTCGTGACGACCTTGACATTTTGGGCCAAGACGGTTCCGCCGTTCGTCACTTTCGATACCTGAACATAATTCAGCGATGCGCCGGTTACTGGATCGAAAGCGTCGCTCGAAACGTATACATCGCCTAAGGGGTCAACCGTTAATCCCGGAAGCTCGCCCGTCTCATCTCCGGGAGTGTAGAGCGGTTCGGAGAAGGTTCTTCCCCCATCACTAGAGTGGGTTAGAACAGTCGCAAAGTGGGAAGTGCTCGTGAGGTTCGCGTCGAAAGCCAAGTAGACAGTCCCATCATATGGACTACTAGAAGTATCCACTGCAATCCATGGTTTGTCATCGTTCAATGGGCCGCGGATCATTGTCGCACCAAAATAGTCGGCGCCATCATTGATGTATTTGGCCACAAAGGCCACCAGGCCAGGCTGGGCTACGTCGTTCGTTATGTTGAACGCAATCCCAGTGTAGTAGACATTACCCATTCGGTCGAATGCTAAGACTGGATCGGAGAGCGTGTTCGATCGATGTAACGGAGAAACCATTCCATCAGGGGAGTTATCTCCCGGAAACCCTGGCAAGAGCTTGGAAGTCCAAGATTGCCCGCCATCGGTGGATCGATAGTAACCATGCCATCGATGCTGGTTAGAATCCCTCAAACGATAGTCCTGGGCACCCGCGACAATGATGTCCTGGTTGCGAGGATCGATCGCGATCGTGGGCTCAGCTTGTTGCCGATCATGAGTATTCTCGTCCACGATTGGAATGTTGACGGGACTAGAGCCGGACGCTACCTGAACCCGCAATAAGCCAGGAGGATTAGCCATGGCGGAGAGATGGAGATCAGACTCGGTCAAGAGAGCGAAGCCAATCAACCCCGACAGGGACAAGAGAAGAATCAGAAGCGAGATTATTCGACGCCGGACCTTCGGTTCATTCGCGGACATGAGTAGAGCATCACTTACGTAGCTTGGATTTGGGAGTATCGCGGAGGAGAGTGCCGGGGGCGGGATTCCCTGAGCCACCGTCTCTTGACGGGTGGCAATTTCGAGCCCGCGACCTCCGGATATCCCTTCTAGGGGATTATGAGTCCGGCGCTTGAGCTCCCCTCACGCGAGGGGTCTAGCCAGGCTGAGCCACCCCGGCAAAACCGCGGGTTCTGGATGGCGGGGCTAAAACTCTTTGGTGCATCCGACTCTAAACAAGAAACAATAAACAGCCGCCCGTCTAGACTGAATTGGTAGCGGTCTCTCGGCCCATGAGCAAAGAGAGTAGTAGCAAGAACTACGACTTTCTTACGCTAGATGATGTCGAGACCTCTGGAAAACGGATCTTCCTCCGAGTCGATATCAACGTCCCAATAGACCCGTCGACTGATGAGATTCTTGATGATACCAGGATCAGGGCAATTTCGGACACACTGAAAGAGCTTGAAGATGCACGTGTCATTCTCGGATCGCATCAGAGCCGTCCAGGAAAAGATGATTTCACCTCTCTAGAGCCACACGCTCAGCGAATCGCCAGATACTGCAGTCAGGATGTAAGTTTTGTCGATGATGTGATGGGACCGCTTGCCAGACAGAAGATACTCCGCGTCGAGCCGGGTGAAATCTTGGTCCTTGACAATCTACGTTTTTGTTCAGAAGAAAACTTGGATGACAAGCCAGAGAAACTTGTCAAAACGCATCTCGTGAAAAGGTTCGCCAAACTCTTCGACCTAAATGTCAATGATGCTTTCGCGACTGCTCATAGGTCGCAGCCCTCACTGGTTGGCTTGCCTGAGGTCTTGCCAAGTGTCGCGGGACGATTAACGGAGCGAGAATTGAAAGCGGTTTCAATGCTTCTAGTCAATCCAGCAAGACCCTGCGTGTATGTTTTGGGAGGATCGAAGTTCGAGGACAAGATTCCTGTAATGGAACATATCCTAGCTAGTGGAAAGGCGGACAAAGTATTGTTAGGTGGGGTCCCTGGGAAAGTGTTTCTCCGTGCGATGAATCCCGACATTCCGTTAGGCGATTCGTTGCCCCCTGACATAGAGAAAGAGATGGACCGAGCACGCAGCATTCTGAAGAACTACGGAGACCAGATTCAAGCCCCAATTGATTTGGCCTACGCAATGAAAGGCAAAAGAATCGACTTTTCCTTGAACTCCCTTCCAAACGATGGAGCCGCTCTCGACGTTGGGATAAGAACAGTGGAAAAATACGCTAAGCTCATTGAAGGAGCCGCGACCGTAGTGGCTAACGGACCATTGGGAGTCTTCGAGAGAGACGGATTCGACCTTGGCACGAGGACAGTTCTAGAATCGATCGCAAAGAACAACGGGTATACTGTGATCGGTGGTGGTCATCTGATCGGCCTGGCTTCCATGGAGGGAATGGAGACCAAATTCAAACATGTCAG
>VBBH01000051.1 GCA_005888695.1 Candidatus Bathyarchaeota archaeon | reverse complement strand
ACGTAGCCGAAGATTAGAAGGAAGAATATGTTCGATGCTAGGTGCAAAGGTCCCGCATGGAGAAAAATCGAGGTCACGATAGTCCAAGGAATCCATGGCCAGCCCGGCTGCATCAGGATACATGGGTTGCATTGCACGAGCGATTCTTGAAAAACCAGCGGTGCACTATAGACGGGATTGAGAAAGTCTTGAGCGACGAAAGAGAGAAGCACGTATACTATGACAAGAATTATCGAAAAGAGTATTGTTGGCGACGAGACAACTCGAGAAAGAATGTCCTGATTTTCCTCGTTTGATGAACCCGTCCGATACACGACGAATTCGAGGACGAGCGATGCCTAATTACTGTTTTCCTAACTTGGCACCGAATCAGTCGTTGACATTCATCTGGTAATCTCGACGGTTTTTCCCCGGCGACTTGCGGCTATTGCCAGCGACAAGACAACGAGTGTTCCTACTGCGATGAGCCACATTGGCACCCCGTATCCAAGTATTCCGAACCCGGACCTCCAGAATTTGACATCCAAGACTCTTGCTAATCCAGCATAAAACCAAGCCACAACGACTCCAGTCAGGAGCATGATTGCAAAGACGATTCTGCCTGCGCCGCGACCTGAACCTTCAGCCCGTGAATGTTTTGCAAGATACGACTCCACCTGCGGATCATAATCGAGTATCTGCTCGACCTGCAAACTCCGGTTCATACTATCAAGGATCTCATCAGCAGAAACCCTCGTCTTTTCCTTAGGCTCATAATCGAAGCTGAATCTTCTCCCACCCGGAAGACGCGACCTATAGTCGCTCAAACCATCTAGACACCTAACATACAACTGCCTTACCCAGCGATTTGGGAATAAGAGTACCCTCAACCCAAGTGAGAGGAGACGACCTCAAGGTAGTACCTTGACCCTTGGCTACGTACCTCATTTTATTGGTGTTTCATAGGTTCTGGTCCAAAAATGAATCCCAGTCCCCTCCTGACCCCAAGAAGCACGTATCAGTTTGGCAGTCCTGCTAACGCTAGCGATAATCTTCATCGTAATCGCTTTCGTGAGGGTGGATACTAGGCGCTCGAAGGACAGTCTGGTCCTCGTAGGACATTGAAAAATTCCTGATCGTTCTCCTCGTCGTCTCCGTACTCGCTGTCGTAGTCCTAAACATCTAGCATCGCTAGAAAGGAGGAGTCAGCTCAGGGCCTAATCCAAAGAGAACCAGTTGGGACTTCCACACCATATCAGTAGAGCCATAGAAGGTGACCGTAGCTACTGATGATGCTCGTTGCGACTGGTGTGAAGGAATAATCAGACAGTGTGAGCATCAAAGAAGTAATCTAGGAACAACCCAACCTTCACTTGAGGCTCAAATTTGTGCACAGCGACAAGCAGGGCAACGAGATATGCCCCGACATAGAAGACTAGAGAATGGTAGCAACCATTTCTCTCACGCCACATTGGCATCAGCTCTAAGACTCAGCCGGATCCGAGCTTCTTGTTCCTGTTGGCAGTTCAAGGTTTATCCGGAATCGTCAAGTCTCTTTCTTGGTCCAAGCATGTCTGATAGTGCTAGAAGGAATTTCAAGCGGGTCGCGATGGGAGGAACGTTCGATGTCTTGCACAAAGGGCATGCAGCGCTTCTATCGCGTGCCTTCGAGATTGGAGACAATGTCACAATCGGTGTCACAAGCGATGATCTTATTCAAAGACTGCCCAAAGATCATCCTGTACGACCCTACGCAGAGAGAGTCGATGGACTCAGAAGGTTCTTGGGAGAACGCAACTGGTCCGACCGAGCGAACATTGCACGACTAAAGGACAAGTGGGGTCCGACCGTCTTGGAAAGAGACATGGAGGCGATCGTAGTCACTCAGGACACAAGGGCCAGCGCGGATGAGATCAACAAGCTACGAAAAGAGAAAGGTCTGCCTCCATTGCACATCGAGATCGTCGACTTGATCCTTGCGCAAGACGGACGGCCAATTTCGACTACCCGAATCCACCGTGCAGAAATAGATCCTCAAGGGAGGATCAGGAAAAGAGCTCAGAATCCTTGATCTGGGCTACTGAATTATTGGCCTCTCAATCTTCTGGGGCTGGCTTGCTGAAGAATAGACGGAGAGCATATTCTCCAGTTCCCGAATGAAGCTCGAGCTCACATGCCACTTTGACTCACGCTTCTCGATGAACCCCGCTCCGACCAGACCATGAATCATATTGTAAAATTGTCCTACGCTCATCCTTCTTGACGATATCCAATCCTTCCATGCCTGTATCGGCAATCCCATCGGCTCGGCCCGACGGACTTCCTGCCAGAAACTGTGCGCTTCACCGGCCAAAAAGTCACTCTTCCAAAACACGCGTCGGAACAGGTCTTGCGGATTGGAAGGAGTATTTCCCGCCCTGAAAAGCACGGTCGTTCGCGGATCCGAAGGTCTTCGTGTTGGTTTACGCGGCATAATTCTTCAATCTCTCTGTTTCCTCCAAGTGTATTCATAGTGTTTAATGCTTATGGCTAGCCAAATCCGAGCTGGTATCGGAATCGGGAACTAGGATGTTCCGATTGCCGAAGTTCGCTCGCATATACTTCATCATTACTTCGTCCTCATCATGAAAGTCAAAGTAGTTCCCTCTGGACCCTGGAAGCTTGTGCCCCATCAATGCCTCTTTGGTGTCCTCGTCGATCTGTGGTGTCGCGTTCAGGACCTTCCTGAAGCTCTTGCGGAAGCAGTGGACCCATATTGACTCTGGTTTGATCCCTGTCCTTTTCGCCACGTTCTTGACGATCATCCACACGCTTTCCCTCCTTAGTCTAGACTCCGGACCACCGGTTCTTTCGGTCACAAAGATCGGGTCCAATAATTGCGGGATCCATCCACCCCTTGTCCTCATATCCAAGTAGTCTCTCAACGACTCGGCAGCTTCTTGCTGAAGTCCCGTGATATAGTATGAGAGTCCATACAGGTTGAGCTTCGTATCCATGGCCGGGGACACTTTGATCCTTATCGGAACTCTGATTTCCGGGTACAATTGATCTTTGACCAATCCAAAGTTCCAGTTGCAGAGGCAGCTGACGCGTACTCCTGCTTGGAATAGGCATAGCAGAACCGTTCGATTTCTAATTGAACTCGCGTTATTCGCCATCCTGTAAACATCCATCTTGTTGGGAATGTATTCGTAGATCACTTTCTTTCGGACAGGCGACCGAATTCGTTCGGCTCGCTTGAATTCGAGCTTTCTATCGTTCGCCTCCATGAATCCTTTCATGGTAATCATGATCTGTTTTGCCCAGACGGCTTTGCCCTTCTGAAGGTACCAATTGGCCACCCTGCGGGTGAGAAGTTTCACGTTCCGCTCATCAAGCTTGAGCAGCTCCGATGGTTCCTTGAGGCCACCCGCTTGCAAGATTTTCTCGAGCTGGTAGAGCTTCTTCTCCCTGGTTTCTTCGGAAGTGTAAGAGTCAATCCAGTCTGCGACTGACGGATATTTCAAAAGCCAAGAGAAGCTCTTCTCACTGGACACGTATCTTCCCCGAAGATCCCTGGAGTAAGCATGCTTCTTGGGAGCTAGAGCTTCGGACCGTAACACTTCGAAGGCGACTTCGGACATCACAAGACTCTCCTTGCGCCGCCCGTAGGCAACATAAGCTTACTCTCGGTCTACTCCGAATGTATTCTGTGATACTTTCGGGTAGTTGGCGAGAAAACAGACGGCTCGTTCGACTCGTTGAGTCCAGCATCTGGCGTCAGAACCGCTTAGATTGACAAGTTTCGTAACATTTCTCTATTCTTCGTCCCTCCAATTTTTTGGAGAGTTGACATATCTCCAATTAATTGGAGACTTGCATTTCTTCCTCGAAACCGTCAGGTGTAGCGAGTCTCTGGTCGCTTTGACTGCGTAGTTGTTGGTTGCTGTCCTTGCTGTTGATCCGCTGGCATACCGATCGGAGGTAATGGAGGCGGTATTCCTAGGCTTTTCGA
>VBBH01000106.1 GCA_005888695.1 Candidatus Bathyarchaeota archaeon | reverse complement strand
AGTCCAAACAGCAGAGCCTTCGCTAGAATAGTTCGACCCTTCAAGAATCTGCTGTTCACCCCAGAAAAGACGAGTCCGAGAATTGCTCCTATGATAACTCCACCAATAATCGAGGCTAGGATGACGATCAGAATGGCAAGAGTTACGAGCTGATCAGCTGTCAATCCTACATTTTGGCCGGTAACAAGATCCAACTGGATCTGAGACCGGATATCGCTCGCGATTAGGAGTAGGAGGGACTCGGATACTGCTGTAACAGTGCCGTAGGCCAGGCCTCCAACCATCCCAGCCTTCGCCGCTTCGAAAGCCATCAATAGGACAATGACCCCGAGACCTGCAGCCACAGCACCCGCGATCAGGAGATTGACCGAGAAGAACAATGTAGACAATCCAACGAGGACGACTCCTACATGGATCAGTCGCTCATTCCGACTAACATGGGCAACATCCCGAACCAGAAGCTTCCGGTATCCCACCAACTCCGTGGCGATTATGATGAAACCAACCGTGCCGATGAAAAAGTCACTCGTCAATTCTGAATGATAATCACGGAATGTCAAGAGTAGGCCTACCTCATCCGCGAGTAGGCCAGCCCCCAAACCGAACACTAATGCATAGATCCTCTCCAGCCTCTGATTATTGTAAGCGATTCCCAGCCAGCCCGTAGCGGACATCATGATCAGACCGTACCAGAAGTGATGGAAATGGACGCCACCACTCTCCACTACAACAGTCGGATTCAGGTCAGCAAATAGTCGAGATCCGAAGAAGGATGTGAGGAAGGCAATAGTTCCGTAAAATGTGAGACCGTGTCCGTAGACACTGCGTTGAACCCATTGTGACATGAGAGAGGAGAGGTCCCTAGCTCACCGCTTTCTTCACGAGCGCGCCGATCCTTGCCTCTTCGGATGGGGTTAACCCCTTCAGCGCGAAGGCGGTCGGCCACATATTGCCTTCGTCAAGGTTCGCCTTGTCACTGAAGCCGAACGTCGCATACCTCGTCTTGAACTTCTGCGCTGCTTGGAAGAAGCAAACAACCTTGCCGTCCTTGCCCTCCCTGGCATACGCGGGCATCCCGTACCAGAGTCTCGGCGAGAGGGCTGGCACGCTTTCCATGATGATAGCATGGAGCCGCTTGCCCATGGTCCGATCCGGTTCCCGCATCTCGGCGATCTTCGCCAGCACTGTGCTTTCACCGTCCGCCTTGTCCCCTTTCAGCTCTTGGAAGCGCTCTTTCATCGCGCCCCTTTCCTCGTCCGTGAATCCCTTGAACTTCTTGCTGGTCGCGGTTATGCTCTTGACGGACTTTTGCGTGCCCTTCTGTGCAGGTTTCATGAAATTCGATTCGTCTTAAGAGCTTAATTACTTTTTACGAGTTCATTCTTTGCGTTTCAATCAGCTTCGTTGGGGGTTGTCACGTCATACTTGTGTCTGGTTAGAGGCGTCGGCCTCAATGACAGCCTTCAATAGTTGCTTTGTGCCGGATGGGCCGATAATTGTCACTCGGATCGGATTTTTGTCTTGGTCGGTTTCAAGCGAAATCGAAAGGAAGGGGCAGCACAGTCTCTCTAGGACTACCCATTCCGAGATCATAGAGAAATCGTGAGCGTTATTTGGGAACTCGATCCGGTATCCATCTTCAAGCTCCTCAACATTACTGTGTTCGCTAAGCATGAAACGAGTTAGTTCGCTGTGACGCCTTCTCTGTGTCTCGCTCAAAGCCGACAGGTCACATGATACCGACTGCATCACGTTAAACTCCCCTCTCTCGGCATCAGGTCTGAGTCGCCACCCTAAGTGTCCCTATAAATCCAGCGATTTAAACGAAGGAGTTTCCACCCGGTAACCAAGTTCCCCCATCATTTAGCCGCTAGGCCGCTTTGTACAGATCGGTTCCACGGAGCCGCATCCGCATGCTCTGGTGTGCACTCTCTTGGAGACAAGTGGGACAGATACAATCCGAGGCTAATTCTGTAATCTCCTTCAGCTGGACTCGTGTCAACTTGATCCCTCTACACCAGCAAGAGGGAAGACCATGACATTCAAACGATCGGCCACACAAGCCACAAGACAGAATCCTCAACTCACTAGCCCTTCCACGGTGGCCGCTTGAGGGCTTTCTCAAATTCTGCACGAGTATGCACAGGCTCATTATCACAGTGAGAAATGATCACTCGTTCAAAGGGTAGTTCCAGCATCGCACGCAGAGCGGGCAGTTCACGCTTTTCATGCCCTGCTCTACTATCCCAGACCAATAGCTCTCCATTACGCTCTGTCAAAGCATCACCAAAGACGATGACACGATGATTCGGCAGCCACATCGGCGTCTCCAATCGTCCACGCCCATCATACAATGCAACCAATCCCCCCGGCAAGACACTATCCGCAATGATAGGCTCCAGCTTCGCATTCGGAATATCATCTGGAAAGAATAACATTGGGCCGAAAGCCCGAGCATTGTAGTGACGGACGAACAGGTCAATGTCCCGAACATGATCTGGCATCAAAACAACCGCGGCAGTCGGCGGATGCCTATCCAATCTCTCCCACAAACCAATATTGTCCAATACAGGAGCAAGAGGATCCAGTACCAACCGCTCGCCTTCTGATTCAACGAACGTCGAAGTGACAACTGGCTGCCAATCGTCTTCGGGCTTCCAGAATGCATGCCTCGCACGCCAGATCCAGAGTCCAGCCGCTAGCTCTCGAATCCCCACGGAAAGATTAGGGGTTTTCAAAAACAAGTCTCCCGACGGAATTGCTCAAATCCTACTTAACATGATCTCTAGGAAATACCTTGGCGACTTACATTGCGATGCTCCGTGGAATCAACGTATCCGGCCATAAGACAATCAAAATGCAAGACCTCAGAACAATATGCAACAAGTTAGGATACCGGAACGTCCAGACATACGTACAGAGCGGAAACATCGTCTTCGAAACAAGAAAAGGGACTCCACCAGATCTTTCGAAACAGATTAGCAAAGCAATCCAGAACGTCTATGGATTCGACGTGCCAGCATTCACCAGAACCTTAATGGAAATGCAACGAATAATATCCGCCAATCCATTCTTGAAAGAGAAAAACATCGACCGGTCCAGGCTGCACGTAACCTTTCTCTCAGAAACTCCACAAACAGACTCTCTAGGAAAGCTAGGAAAGGTTCCAGCTGGTCAAGACCGATTCCACACAGTCCACAACGAGATCTATCTCCACTGTCCAAACGGATATGGCAGGACCAAGCTCTCCAATACTATGATCGAGAAGACCTTGTCGGTAGCAGCCACGACACGAAACTGGAGGACATGCAATACGCTGCTCGAAATGGCGTCGAGGCTTACAACCGAGAGGAACTAGATTGGACAAGCCCAACATTCATGTCCGGCCTGCAAAGAAAACCGATATTCACAGGATATGTATGGTCAGCCACGGCCGGACTCCTCCCACTTTCTTGATGAATCCGATCCACGCACTCCTCTTGACTATTGTGTAAAGTTGGGCCGCCACCAAAACGAGCGAGCCGGCATAGGCTAGGGCGAGCCCAGCCTGTGATCCACCTCTCAATCCTATGAAAGAGCCCGCCCGCTATTGAAAAAAGGACAGTCACGAGGGACATCAAACCAGTGTCACAGAACCTCAGGTCACAGGGTTACAGAGCCCTGCTGAACTTACAAAGGAAACACTGTTTGGACGGCGAGCAAACGATGCTACGCGTTTATTACACCCGCTTGTAGATCTAGCTCGTCAGAGGGCCCGACCTCCAAAGCCGGTTATTGTGGATTAAGAAAGACTCGTCAATGCTGATTCTGAGTGCTGTAAAAGCGTACCTGCAGGTTCGCCCCATCGGGGTCCGTAACGCCATCAGGCTCTACATCAGCTATCAAGTATCGGTCCTATTGTATCTCTTGGCGCCCGCTAGATTCAGATCGGTAGGATATTTGATCCCGGGACGTTCGAAATTGACGGTAACTATTGGCGGGGTGCATGCGAACGTTAGACCGGGCACTACTGACCTGGCAATATTTGCGACTGCTCATGAGCCACGTACTTCGAGTTGGTTCCAGGTAAAGCCGGGAGACATCGTTGTCGATGTCGGTGCTCACATAGGTCGATACACTCTAATGGCAGCCAGGTATGCTTCGAAAGTAGTAGCGGTCGAACCTGAACCATCAAACTTCTCCGCACTTCTGTCCAACATTAGACTCAACAGTTATTCGAACGTGACTGCCTTATGCGTGGCGTTGAGCGATCAGAATCGAAAATTGCCTCTTCACGTCGCGGCCTTGGGTAACATGGGTAGTTCGTCACTCGAACCCGAGTCAAATGGACAAGGAACGGATTGGATACGAGGAACTGTTGAGGTCCAATGCGATACTCTGGACAGTATCGTCGCTCGACTAAATCTGGAATCCATCGATTGGCTCAAGATAGATGTGGAACGTCACGAAATTCCGGTGCTAGAGGGTGCACAGGAAACATTGGCTAGGGCTAAGAACGTAATTCTTGAGGTTTCCCGAGGAAATGAAGCCCCTTGTAGCAAACTCATGGAAAGAGCAGGGCTCGATTATAGATCGATAGATGTCGGCACTCGTTCTAGCAATTGGTTCTTGACCCGCAAGTGAGGGTCAAAAAGTCCCAATCAACACTTGGAACCCTGCAAGACCCACAAACAAATCAACTGCCGCCTCAAAAAGGTAGCCCCCAACCGCGATTCTCCATACCGGACAGAAAACGCTCCTTTGATTTCCAAGGGCAATCTATCAGCGGAGTCTAGGACTGGTAAGACTCGCAACTTGCACGTGTATCCCACATTTGAGTCCTCCGGCCCCGCCTTTTTCTGAGGAATTTCTGTTTTTGGATTAGAAAAAAGGGAGGTGGGCAGCTAGGTGTGCAGCTGTATGTTGCCGCCGGCTAGTACCCCTGATGCACTGTACTCGTTTGACAGTTGTATGCGGAAGGTGTCTGAGCCCCTTCCAGGTTCACCATTGTCGCAAGCGTTCACAGTGAAGTCGACGGATTGTCCGTCTACCGTGCCGGAGAACGTCCGGCAGGTTCCTGAGCCAGAGTAGCCGGTTACACTAGTTGATTTTACATGGTTACCGGAGGAGTGGTCAATGTAGTTCAACTGGCCGCTGACATTAGACTGGCCCGGTTTGAATCCCGCTACGAACCCAAAGTTGACATGCGCACCGTTGACGATGATGAAGCCTCCGCCCGTCATGAAGTCTTTTGAGCCGGGCGGCGGGGTGACTCTGCAGGTTATGTCGCTGTGGGCACTTGACACAATGACTTCGATGCCATTTAGCAGGCCTACTCCCGTCAGGTGAAGGGCGTTCACGGTTATTGAATTAGTTCCATCACTAGACGAGGTCGTCTGTTCGTTAATGACGAGGGTTAGTACTCCGGGCACGCTAACGGTCTGGTTAGGCTGGCCGGTTACGATGATCTGTTGGCCGGCAACTTGCAGGTTAGCAATATCGCTGTCACCAGAAACGCCTGTGCAAGTGGCTAGCGAGTGAGCCTGGAGAAAGTCTGCCTTGATTTGGTTCGGGTCTCCCGGGAGTAATGTTACATCGGCTACTGCTGCTCTGCTTTCCGCATGTTGGTCAAACCCCATAGTGACCGAGAGCAGCACCTCTGCTTGGGCTTGTTGCGTCTGGACTGACAGCACGGTTGCATCTATTTCTCCGCCCTGCGGTGGTAATTGTCGTGTGTCAGCGAGCGTCACGGTCCCGGTTAGTGGTGTCTTGACGGATACTGCGAACGCTCTTCCACTAAAGGTCGTAGCATTATCAGCGAAGGCAGGAGTGACTGAAGATGCCGCGAAGAGTGCCATCATCGAAACCGTAAGAATTGCAAAAGCTACCTTTGACGTATTGATTTTAGGTCGCTGCCTTTCCTTCAACGTTTTTCCCGAAGCCTCAATGACGTGAATTATCAAAAAAAATCTTGTTGACTCTTCGGTAAGTTGGTTACTGAAAAAACAGCATGTACCTCTGACAATAAGGAAGTATCTTTCCTGTTAGGACGTAACCTTGCAGGTTTTCAACCACGCACTACTTTTAAAGTTCGACTACTATTCCGCCGGAAAAAATTCTACGTTGCATATTAGCGCATCGAAGAGTATCAGTTTTTCGCTTCCACCCTGACAAGATCCCTGACCACCAAGCGGTCATTCCACAGAGCCAGGGACGGGCCCGAAAGGTGGTAGCGTGCAGTATACGCTTCAGGATATTTTGGACAAGCGATTCAGGGAACTTAGGGAGGCGATTGCCGCCTGGTCGAAGGAAACCGTCGTTGTGTCCAGGCCTTTTGTCCCTCACAAGTCGTCCGAGGCTGCTGAGCTTAACCTGATGCTCGTCAGGACAATCTTCAGCAAATGGTCTATCGAAATACTTACCGTTCTGTACACCCTCAAACCGATGGGTTTCGAAGGACTCCGGAGGTCCTTGAAGGGGATCAGCTCACGTGTTCTTTCCAAGAAATTGAAGATGTTGGAGGACAGGGGTCTTATCGAAAGAGAGGTCTTGAATACGCGACCGCCGAAGGTGCGGTACGCCTTGACTGAGAAAGGCTTGACCATCTCGACCCTCGGCGAACCTGTGATCCTTTATCTTCGTTTCAAGGAGGGACTTTTTCTCATTCGCGAACCTGTGACTGCGCCAAGTGAGATATTTGTCAGGACCCGTGAGGGCTAAGGAATAAGATTGAAAAAGTCAAACTTAATCAGCCCTAGGGTGCTGGTCTCCCTCCAACACATCAAAAAACAATCTAGGCTAGTTTGCCGTCACGGGAAAGTTGTTTCTGGAGATATGAGTAAGTTCAGCTTTCTCGGAGGTTGGTCTTCACCCATTCCGGGATGATTACCGCGCGTAACAACTCCTGCACTGATATTCCTCTATTAATCGCCTCTACACTGATGACCTTCATACTATCCTGCCGAAGAGATAGCATGAACTTCGCCATGGGCCGGCTGTCCCCGTCGTTCCGGCCGATGCCATTACCATTTGACACCAGTAGGGAATTAACGCCCGTCCGTGACATGCCATTAACTTTCATTTTCTTACCCTCCGCCGACTCTTACTCATTGGTCGAGCATTCCTCAGCCGCACAACCACCCTCACTCCATCCCCAAGATTCAACAATGAACCGCACAATTCCGTAAGTGCCTCCACAATCATATCCTCTCTCTCTTTTCCACTCATTCTTCTCTCTTGATCCGAAGCTTGAAGGTCCGGGGAAAACTCACTCTTGGCCTTCATCAAAGCCTATTTTCCCCCCGCTGTATCGTCGATGAAGAGTAGCAACCGAACTTCCGCCCCGATACTCGATAACGAAGCACTCAATGCCTCCAACACGTTCACTACAACGTCCGTCTTCTCTATCGATGTGGCTGCACTAATCCTAAGATACGCGGACCAATCCACCTTTTCCGACTCGTTTCTAACTTGAAGCAACCTGCCCACCTGGTAGAAGCCACTGTATCCTCGTGCCTGAGATAACCGCCGGGAAGAGGACGAGCTGCCAAAGACGGCTCATTGTGAACCCTTTTTCGTAATCAGCGGTAGTGATCAAGAAGTGTATTCGGTTACTAGCGAATGAATCAATTTGTCGAAGCATTAGCGAATCGCTAGCCTCCAGCTCGCGCTATCTCCTGAGCAGAATACTCCGGCTGCCTATCTCTCGTTTCAGATAGGTCAATCTCCCATTCTAGACGATACAGCGTATCATTCCCGCTAGTCTTGACTCCGACGATAGTCGCGACTTTACGTTCCACCGGTTTTTCGGGAATTTTGACCCACACTCTATCCCCCAGATGGAATCTTCTCATTCCAGAGACCCCTCGACTGTCCACCCGGAACGGGCTTTCGTGTATAATTTTGTATATAACTTCTTGTACAAATATGTCAAAACCGAGAATACTGCGGAACTCACCTTGCGGAGAAAAAGTCCCGCTCAAACTCGAAGCAAAGAGCCCGGTATCGGGATAATTGACGATAAACGATAAGGAACTCCTTTGCCACCTTATATCACACGTCACGATCTGGCTGGTTTTATCAGCCATTCGAAACTAGATAGCGGTTATTGCAGACCCTTCCGGTATACTCTGAAGGGCGCGTCCAAGATAACGTAACTGTGAAGAGCAACGACCTTTCTTATCCAAGACTGGTCCAGATTAGACGTGCGATAGCCGCAAAGAACTGTCATGTTATTCTTGGGGTCGATCTCTCGTTCCCACTTTACGACTTCACCAACCAGATCGTTTTCGAAAAACCAGGACATATCTTCGATCGCTATTCTGGTAGGACCGGTGGCCTTGCTTGATGACTGTACCTCCGTAATCCACCTGAGAATATGCTTTGAGAGCGACCACTCCCCCTTGCCAAGGATCTCGCTGTACAACAGGTTCTTTACAGACCCGAGCTCTGCATGTCTCTCTGACAGAAGACCCATCGGAGCATCGATCGAAGGATCGAGAAACTCTGACATTATTCTATCCCGAAAAGCATTACTTCTGTACAAGAGAATCGCGTGCTCTTTCGGAGGTATGCGCCTGATCCGTAAATCCAGTGTTTCCGCTTCGTGAACCTCTTTCAACATGTCGTAGATCTTCTCTGCTCTAGACAATACAGGCGCGTATCCCAGATCGCCCAGGATCGAGAGGACTGCAGAACCATTTGTTTCCTGGACCATGAAATCGGACCCGGCGTGTCTTGGCACACCCGGCCTCTCGATAACAAGTCTCTCGCCTTCGACTTTGACTGCCAATGGTTCATTCAGAAGAAACGGAAAGGCGGTGTCCTCTACTAGGTCCTTTTGAAGATAGAGCGTATGCCGAGGCCCTACACGATTGATCTTGGATGCTGCTTCCTTAACCATGAATTATCCGACGTTGAATTGCTTCGAGTCTTCTTGCCAGAAGGCCCCTCCTATACCCAGTCCTAGGTTATTTAACAGTCGCACGTCAAGACCAGTCCAGTTTGACGGCAAGACAAGGGTACGCCCGAGCTGGCCTCTAAGGCATATTAACGGATAAGTTTCACCTTACAGTCTGGGATTTTGGTCCGCAAACCTGGTTCCGAAAGGAAAAATGCGAGAGGAGCAACGGCCGACTCTGAAAAGAATAAGCGCTCCAACCATACCGCGTCAACCATAAGGCCGCGCGGTGAAATCTCTCCCCAAGGGGTAAAGCGACCAACTAGACCTTTTCCTGTAGTCGGCATAGGAGCCTCGGCGGGAGGGCTTGAAGCGTTCTCCCAGCTTCTCAAATTTCTTCCGGAGCAGATCAATGCTTCTCTCGTCCTCGTCCAACATCTAGACCCTACTTACAAGAGCCTGCTGACAGAACTACTCTCGAAGGCTACGAAGATACCTGTTGTCGAGGTCACGGACGGGGTAAGGGTTCTCCCGGGCCATGTCTACGTGATACCGCCAAATACTAACATGACCATTTTGAAGGGTGTACTATACCTTACACGACGCGTTGAGGCAGCTCACAAACAATCGCCGATCGATATTTTCCTGAAATCGCTCGCTGAAGACAAGAAAATGGCAGCAATCGGCGTAATACTATCGGGCACATCCGTAGATGGTATTGAGGGGCTGAGGGCGATAAAACAAGAAGGCGGAGTCACATTCGCACAGGATGAGACCACGGCGAAATATTATGACCTCCCCAGAGCCGCGATCCACGCGGGAGTCGCGGACCTTGTCCTGTCCCCACCAGACATTGCAAAGGAACTCGTCAGGCTAAGTCAGTACCCGTACGTCCCATATTTCGTTGATGAACAAAGGACCGAGCAATTTCTGCCCCATTCCCACCTTGGAAAAATCTTCGTCCTTTTGAAGGAGCGTACAGGTGCAGATTTTTCAAATTACAAGCATTCGACTATTAGACGCCGAATTCTAAGGCGTATGATGGTCCTTAGAATCGCTAAGCTTGAGGATTATGTCGACTACCTAAGGAAAAATCCGAGTGAACCGGAAAAGCTGTTCCAAGAGATCCTGATACATGTGACGGGATTCTTCCGAGAACCTGAGACCTTCCAGGCATTGAGAACTGAGATCTTCCCACAGCTCCTAAGAAACCGAAACCCAAACGACCCTATCCGGGTATGGATCCCGGGCTGCTCCACAGGCGAGGAAGCCTATTCGCTAGGAATAAGCCTGACTGAATTTCTCGACAATTCTCCCGTCAAGCCCGCTATCCAGATCTTTGCAACTGATATCAACGAGAGTGTCCTCGGCAAGGCCCGAGAGGGAATTTATGCCAACGCATCCTCCGTTTCCATCGGTAGGCTCCGGAGGTTCTTCGCCCCTTCTAACGGGAACTATCAGATCAACAAGTCAATTCGCAACATGGTAGTCTTCGCCAAGCAGGACGTCATCGCCGACCCCCCATTCTCGAAGATGGACCTAATCATGTGCAGGAACGTACTGATCTATCTTGGACCCGTACTACAAAAGAAGCTGGTCCCCATCCTCCACTTCGCCCTCAAGCCCGGAGGATTCCTTGTACTAGGAAACTTCGAGAGCATCGGCAACTTCTCAAGACTCTTCAAAACAGCAAATTTCAAACAGAAAATCTTTGCAAAACGTGTAACGCCAGCGCCCCCAGCCGTCGAGTTCTTTCCAGTCAGGCTGGAAGCACGGGAGGTAAAGGACACTGCTAGACCCCCGGTTAGACCGGGACAGCTTTATCCGACTGAAAACGAGGTTCTGAGGGAGGCGGACCGCGTCCTCCTCTCGAAGTTCTCTCCCGCAAGCGTCATAATCAACAGCGATATGGAAATAGTCCAATTCCGTGGACACACCAGCCTCTTCCTCGAACCATCTCCGGGCAAGGCGAGCCTCAACCTGCTCAAAATGGCGAAGGAGGGGATAATGATGGAGCTCCGTTCCGCAGTTCAGAAGGCCAAGGAAGAAGGTGTCACTGTAAGGAGAGAGGGGATACGAATATTGTCCAACAACAGATACGTCACTCTCGACATGGAGGTGCTGCCGCTGAAGATGGGGGGATGTCTACTCATCACTTTTGAAGAAGCAATGTCTAAGGTTCCCACTGGAACTCGAGCGAAAAAGGTGCAATCGCCAAACGGCGAGGTTCAAGGCAAACGTCAAGTTGTCCAACTCCAACAGGAAATTTCCTCCGCCAGGGATTATCTGCAATCCATAATAGAGGAGAAAGAGGCAGGGATTGAGGAGCTAAAAGCCGCTAACGAAGAAATCCAGTCGAGCAACGAAGAGCTGCAGAGTACCAACGAGGAGCTGGAAACAGCGAAGGAGGAGCTGCAGTCTACAAACGAGGAACTCACGACGGTCAATGAGGAGCTGCAGAACAGAAACATCGAGCTTGCACAGGCCAACGACGATTTCAACAATCTTCTCACCAGTGTCAACATTCCGATCGTGATTCTGGGCAGCGATTTGCGTATTCGCCGTGCCAATGCCCCGGCCGAGAGGCTGCTCAACCTGTTGCCTACCGACATTGGCCGATCCTTTTCAGACCTTAAGCTGAACATTGATGCTCCAACCCTTATTTCGGACATAGCCGAGGTGATCGATACCGTCAATCCTAGAGACGCAGACATTCGCGACAACCTAGGGCACTGGTGGTCAAATTGGATAAGGCCCTATCGCACAGCGGACAATAGGATCGAGGGCGTAGTCATCAGCTTCATAGATATTGATCGGCTCAAACGGGTGGAGGAGAAGCTAATCGCAGATTCTGAAAACCTGGAGCGGCTAGTAGAGGAACGGACCAATCAGCTGGGGGACGCTACGCGACTCTCAGCCATAGGCGAAACTGCTGCGATGGTCGGACACGATCTACGCAACCCGCTACAGGCCATACTCAACACCCTCCACCTTGCCAAGGATAAGGCTAGGAGTGGGACGGACACGGGTCTTCTAGGCCTCTTAGTTACAGTTCAAGAACAGGCCGATTACGTGAACCGAATCATCACGGACCTGCAAGACTATGCGAGACCTGTCAAGACAACCTTGGTCGAGGTCGACGCGGCCGACTTGTTAAATGAGGTATTATCCTCGTTTGAGATCCCCGCGACAATCAAGGTCATCACTGATATTCAACCGGGCACGAATATCAAGGCCGACCCAAGCCTACTGAGACGTGCTCTCACAAACATCATAACGAACGCGTTACAGGCAATGCCCGACGGGGGTCGTCTCTCAATAAAAGTCCAGCGGGGAGAGAAGACAGTTCAAATCAAAGTGATCGACAGCGGGGAAGGAGTCAAACCAGACGTCGCAGCGAAAATATTCAACCCCCTTTTTACGACCAGGGCCAAAGGGACTGGACTCGGACTTCCCATTGCCAAACGCTTGGTTGAAGCTCACGAAGGCAACATCAAATTGACGAGTGAGCCTGGAAAAGGCACGTCAATACTGATCGAACTGCCCCTTGGACACTCTAGGCGCGGAAGCTAGATTGGAAGAAAAACGCAGGATACTGCTTGTAGACGATGATAGAGCAATACTCGCCAGTTTCCGCGATCTACTACTTCCACGCGGATACGATGTAGACACCGCCGAAACCGGGCGCGAGGCGATAAACAAGTCCAACACCAAATATTACAACCTCGCAGTAATCGACATAAAACTCCCGGACATGGAAGGCACCGAGCTGCTCGCCAACCTGCACAAAAACTATCCGAAGACGAAGAAGATCATGATCACCGGCTATCCGACGCTGGAGACCGCAGTGAACTCTGTTAATCTTCGAGCCGACGCGTACTTAGTAAAACCTGTCCCGCCTGAAGAGTTTCTGAGAATGGTGGACCAGCAGATCCATGAGCAGTCCTCTGAAGAGAGCGTTACGGAGGAGAAGGTGTTGGATTGGGTTGAGGGACGATATCGCAAGGTGAAAGACAAGGGCCGGCCTGCCCAAGTCGTGCGAAGCTAGAGAAGACGTTTCCGGAAGTGCTCAGGAAACACGGGCTAAAGTCAAGAATGTAATTCTTGACGTTTCTCGGGGTAGTGAGACCTCTTGTAGCAAACTTATGCTAAGAGCAGGGCTGGAGTATGCGTCGATAGATGTCGGCATTAGATCTGGCAATTAGCTCATGGTCCGCAAGTGAAGGTCAGACAAGATAGTCCCGCGTGTCCTCAAGTCGATTAGCGAGACGTCTTCGCCCGATTCGGCAGCTTCTCCTTCCCATGTTCCAATTCCTCCTCTCTCTCCTCTATCTCCTCTGAAACATGATCTTCAGACTCGTCCTCAGTCTCCTGCTCTAGTTCTGGGTCCTCATCTTCTTCCTCATTGTCCGGCTTCTCGCTAGCTTCGTTATCGTCCATATTCTTTGATTGCTCCCTAGTTCTCCAATCTTACCCGGACATAGTGTCCTCTGGATCCGTATCCGATGAGTTCGTCAATCCTTTCTGCCATTCATTGGCCCTTTCAACTAATCTGATCAGGAAGGCCTCATCCTCCTTCGACAATGGCTCGTCCTGTTCCACCTTTCCCTTGATCGAATGTAGCTTATGATCTTCCTCTCCGAGAGGAATCTTCGAATCTTCTATCCTCTTGATAAGCACATGAGGTCGAATCTTTCCTTCTGTTACCTTCTTACTCTGCACTCTCACATTTCCCCTTTGGATTCCAGGCTTGTGAGCTTCTCGCTTACTTCCCAAAGTCTATTCGCGACTTCTTCATTGTAAGATTCTTCTGACGACTTCTTCACCTTCAACTTATCCCAGTACTCACCGCTCGTACTCGCGGCGTCTGGGGAAGAGGCAAGATAGACCACCGTCTCCGCACCCTTGTTGGGACTGGTCATGAACAGCTTTGGGACAGCCATTATGAAACCCAACGGTCCCATAGGTCTGCTCCAGATGTTCGTCGCTACAGTCCCGGGATGGACGGAGTTCACTGTAACACCCGTCCCTTGTAATTTCTAAGCCAGCTCACGAGTGAACAGTACTAGGGCGAGTTTCGACTGTTGGTAGGCCTTCCAGCCACCGTAAGTTTTCTCCATGTTGAGATCGTCAAAGTCGATGTGTCCATTATAGTGTGCGACGGAGGATACGTTGACGATCCGTGATGGTGTGCTCGACCTAAGCTCGTCAAGAAGGAGATTTGTCAAGAGGAAAGGAGCGAGGTAGTTAATTGCGAAGGTCGCCTCATAACCGTCCGGTGTGACGTGTCGCCTTTGGTTGAATAGGCCGGCATTGTTGATCAGAACGTGAAGTTTGGAGTATTTTGCTTGAAACTGTTGGGCCAGTTCTCGAACCGACTGGAGCGACGATAGATCCGCAAGAAGCAATTCGATCGAATTGTTGCCCGTGTCACTCCTTATCTCCGAAATCGCATTCTCTCCTCTCTGTTTGTCACGAGCCACTATCACCAATGTCGCACCCATTCCTGCAAGCTCAAGTGCGGTCGCTTTTCCGATCCCGGAATTGGCTCCGGTGATCAGGCAAACCCTACCTTTCAAACTCGAGTTCGATGCAACGTCTAGACTCTGCAGTATGGTTCCCTGAAAATACAGAAGGTCCAGTCATTATTTAACCTCCGGTACAATAGCTTGAAAGAAAACCCGTCTTAAATTTCGGACCGCGGGAACTATTGCGTCATTGAGCGCTCGGTGAGATGATGTCCACCAGAGTAGTGCTCCCGATGGAGCAGTTCATAATGGCTGCTGCATAGGTTTTTGGCACAGGCTGCGCAGAACTCCGTAGCCTTCTCGCCGCATAGTTTCTCGTGGGACTCGAACGCATCAACATCGCCGAAGCCGCCTATGTCACCAACCTCTGGCTCCTCACATGTCTTGAATCCAGGAATGCTGAGTGTAGTTGTAGTGACTGTAGTTGTAGTTGGACCCTGAGGTGGACGAGGTCTCCTCTGAATTGGTCTAGCTTTCTTGGGAGTTTTACTCTTCGATTTCTTGCGAACAGGGGTCTTATTGTGAGCTTTGGACCGTTTCGCTTTCATAACTGACCATCAAGAGATGGGGTTGGGTTTGTCATAGCTTATTTCTAACTGCAAGACTGGAAATACGGTAACAGACTCGGATTCTTGATCGGTCTGATTATTGCTTTGTGGATTCTGATGTGGAGAGACGTAGGTCATTCGGCAAGCGATTTGCACTAGACTTATCTCTGTTCTACCCACCATCTGCTATGTGATTCGTGAATCAGCGAGGCAGATCAAGCATGGACTCGCCTTCTATGGAACATTGGCGTTCGTCGCTGGTTTTTTCGGGGCGAGAATATTCGCGACGCTCAACTCGTCTGTTGTGGTCGAGCGAAGTGGAATCCATTTCCACCATTTCTGGTATGGAGTGATTATGGTTGAAGCTGCCGGTTGGCTCGGTATCACGATGAACGACGAAAGACTCGATCGATACTTCGCCGTAATATTTGGTCTTGGAACAGGTTTCATAGGAGATGAAGTCGGTCTTCTTCTAACATTCGGAGATTATTCCTTCCGGCTCGCGTTTACGTTCTTTGTCGCGGCGGTTGCCTTCATCATTCTAGCGACTTTGCTTACGAGATTCCGTTCGCAAATTGAGAAGGACGTGCTGCGTGTAGGAATTAGACAGCATCTCTCTGCGTGGGGACTATTCCTCGTCGGCTTCTCCACCATTTTCTTCGCTTTTGGGCTTAACACACTGGGCCTCGTCGTAGCAGGTTTTGGAGTTGTCCTTTTCTTGGTGGGATTTGAGATCAGGCGGCGTCCAAACATCCTCCGGACCCTTGCGTCGTGGGACTTCCGGAATCTGAAGCCTTGAGACACTGACAGATCCTATCAACCTCGTGGAGCACCTATGATGAAGTGTATGTACAACCACGCCTCCGCTAAGAAGATCGTGAGAAAAGGCTACGACAAGATCGCGACAAGTTACGCAGCTGCGAGAACTGCTGATTCGGATTCCGAAGACATCCGGCTCTTGAATCTGCTCGTAGAGCGGTTGCCGAAAAGAGCAATGATACTCGATGCGGGATGCGGATCTGGCCGTCCGGTAACGCGACTCCTTGCAGAGTCATTTGCCGTTACCGGAGTTGACTTTTCCCAAGAGCAGCTCCGCATGGCCAAAGCAAACGTACGGAATGCCGGATTCATTTGCGCAGACTTGTCGTACGTGCCATTCAAAGATGAAGCATTCGATGCAATCTGCTCTTACTATTCCATCATCCACATTCCCCGGGACGAGCATTCGAAATTGTTGATGGGATTTCACAGAATCCTGAGAACAGGTGGCCTAGTGCTACTCTGCACAGGAGCCGGAGATCTCAACGAGGATGTAGGTGATTACCTTGGTTCAGCGATGTTCTGGAGTCACTACGACAGCGAGACGAATCTTAGAATGATAACGGAAAGTGGATTCGAACTGGTTTGGTCCGGGATCGTAAAGGATCCATTCGACAGTGCCGCTTCACATCTTTTTGTGCTCGGGAAAAAGAAGTAGTTCAGGTTCACTTTCCGATGAAACCGACCCTGGAGGAATGGCGCAAGGTAGTCCAAGCGATCGAGGAATCACTTCCAGTCTACGACTCAGTAAGTGAGAAGATCTCACTAAATCTGGCAAGGAAGGCCCGAGGGCAAGCCATCGCCTACTTGGCCCCATACAAACGAGACTGGATCATTGACATCGGCGTTGGTCCCGGGACCTCCAGCAGAATGCTCGTCGAGAATGGGTTCAAATCGATAGTCGGCTTGGATCCTTCAATAGTACTGTTGAAACATGTCAAACAAACCTTCCATAACGGATTTCATCCCGTCCGTGGCGTCTCTGAATGGATGCCGTTCAGAGAACGCAGTTTTGCTGGTGTCTTGATCTGTTTTGCGCTCCGCGACGTCCGGGACCTAAGGGACTCGTTGAAGGAGATTTCTAGAATGACTCAAGAACACGGTCGGTTCGGACTGGTCGATATCGGAAAGCCAGAGAACGCCATACTCAGGGGTTTCATAGGGTTCTACGTCAAACACGGAATGCCCATCGTATCATCCCTCGCCACAAAGCGAAGGGTTCCAGGAAATCCATTTCTGATGATAGTTCCAACCTTCAACCGACTGGTCTCAAACCAAGCGCTAGTCAAGGCCGTCCGAAACGTTTTCGCCCTTGTAGGCCTACGCTCGATAATGCTCGGAGGCATAATTGTCATTCTGGCTGAAAAATCACAGCCAGCCAACTAACACCTTGGCTCTGTCTACTTTACGAGATAACGAAAGTTCTTCCAGATGCCGGTTGCGCCCTGGCCATGGACAGAAGTACTGCCCTTCGAAGGGTCAACTGGCCTTAATGTGAAGAGTCCGAATCCTATCATGATCTCTTTCGGCTCGACAGGCACGCCTTCAGCCTTGAAGAACCTCTTGCCATCGACGAACCATTCCGCCTTCTTGTTCGAGGAGTCGATGCTTACAGAATAGTGGTGCAACCTACGTGGTGATGTGGTGACGCCTGCGAACGGAGACTCGATTATGTGCGTGAATGCCGTGTTCTCGTCGGTTACGCCTGGGATCAAGAGCCGTTCATAGATCGCGCCTATCTTCTTGCCGGTGGTCACAAAGTCGAAGATCATGCCGGTCGAAAAATCCATCAAAATGAACCCAGCGAACGCGTCCTGAATATCGTCAGCGTTGCTTCGGTAAGTCTCCGCGCCCATCTCCACTTCGAAAACAGTGGGACGGTCCCGAGAGACAGGAAACGTGCGAGTAGATCCGTACAATTGTTTGGGGTCGTCGAACATGTGGATTGAGTCATGCTTTCGAGTGAATGGATCGACGGTAATCCCAAGACCTCCACTCATTGGACCGATCTTAGCGTTAGGTTCTGCCCATGTCCAGTTCTGTCCGTTGCCCATTGGGAAACTGAGTATCGTCCATTTGGAAGGGTCAATCTTACCCGAAACTAGGTTGTCGTATGCTCCTGATTCTAGTTCTTGCAAGGAGTGTCAGAGGGTTTGGTGGCAAGTCAGAGGAAATTTAACCTTTCGAGTTGTTGAAACATATACTGCTGTTATCTAGGCGACGCAGGTGTTTCGGGACGAATGTCAGAAGTCGTCCATCTCAAATGGACCCTGCTGGCGAGGAGTGTCGCGAGAAATATTCCGACTCCCACTATGACGACGAGTGGGCCCACGGGGAGACTTGAGTAGTTGGACAGGAGTACCCCTGTGCACGAGCTGACGGCACCGAGCAGAGTGCTAAGCATCGAATACCGGGCCAGAGTAGGACTAATATTTCTAGCAGCCACGGCAGGTACTATGACCAAGGCACCTACGAGAAGGGTGCCCACTACTTTGATCCCGGTCGCAACGACCAATGTGACCAGGAAAAGATAAGCTAGGTTTAGCCAAGCCACCCTCGTTTTAACGGAGATTGCAAGCTCCTCGGAGATCATAATCAAGACCAATTTCGGGTAGATCCTACGGGTCAAGAACAACACGACAGCTGATACAGCGACCGCACCGACGGCATCGATGAGGCTCGTCTTGGTGACGTCCCCGAATAGAGCCTCTAAGAGGTCCACTTGGGGCGTGATAAGAATTCCTATCGCGAGGGCAAAGACGAAAAGGATTCCGACAAGGGCTTCAGCCGACAATTTCGTCCTCCGTTCTAGATACCATGTTACGACTGCCGAGAGAAAGAGGGCTGCGAAGGCTCCTAGAAATGGATTGAAGTTGAACAAGATGCCAAGAGCTAGTCCGGGCAGGGCGACATGGGAGAGAGCGTCTCCTACAAGAGCCATTTTCTTCAGGACCATTAAGGAACCCACGTAACCAGCGGCGAGACCGACCAAGGCTCCCACTATCAGGCCGAACACTAGCGCGTCGGTCATAGAGAGTTCACAGATGGTTCAGTGGATGTGTCGGTCAAGTATGGTAGTGCTCCCATAGATTTTTTCAAGCAACCCGGGGTCCGACAGGTTCTTGGATTCGCCAAAATATGTTACAGACTTGTTCAATGCGAGTGTCTCGTCCGAGTAATGCATGACTACGTGGATGTCGTGGGAAATCAGGAGGACCGTCATTCCAAGCTCTCTCTCCAGTTTGTTGAGTATCTCATAGACTAGTTCCTCGCTTCCGATATCAACACTCGACGTGGGCTCGTCAAACAAGAGAACGTTTGGTCGATCCAGGATCGCCCAGGAGATCAGTACTCGTTGCATTTCTCCCCCTGATAGTACGGAGAGTCTTCTCCGCAACACGTCCCTGTCAAGTCCGACGGAGAGAAGGGATTCCTCGGAACCAGTCTTCTGCTTCAGAGACAAGAACTCATTCACCGAGATGGGGACGTCGGTGACAGTCATCCGTTGCGGCACATATCCGATTTTTACTGTTTCACTCCAATCGATCTTCCCAGTGTATGGAGTCACGTTCAGGAGTGCCCTGAACAAAGTGGTCTTTCCTGCTCCATTTGGACCTAGAATTGCTAGAGTTGTTCCCTTCTCCACTTGGAAAGTGACATTGTCTAGGACGAGTTGATCGCCGAGCCTGACGCTGAGGTCTGTTACTCTGAGCAGGATGTCATGACTATCCGACAAGTATCAATCTCCGAGTCCCTGAGCTTCGTGATTCGAGGCGATTGTTAATACACTTAAGCATTTTTATATTAATTCCGAGCTACAGACTTATGAGAAGTTAATAACCGCCTGATTATCCGGAATCCTAGCCATGACCATCGTCAGCCTCTCGATCAACGAGGACCTCCTCAAAGAAATGGAGGTCATGATGAAGGACCTGGGGTATACGGGAAAGTCGGAATTGATCAGAGCCGCGGTGAGGACTCTGATCGCAGAAAAGAAAGAGCAGGAAGGAATCACCGGTCAAATCAGCAGCATACTGATTGCGTCACACAATGAAGAGGCCGAGGAAGTCGTAACGAGCCTCAAGCATCAGTTCGAGAGAGTCATCAATGTCCACCTGCACAGTAAACAGGAAAGCGGAAAATGCGCAGAAGTATTCATTCTGAAGGGTGCAGCATCCGACATCAAACGGATGCTCAATGAGTTTCAGAAGAATCGCAAGATCGACTACGCGAAACTTGTTCCCCTGTAGAACCTTTCTACTCGCGCGCTACTACTTTTTCTCTTTCTTCTTCTTGGGCAGCCACTCGCCTAGAGAGTCGATGTCGATCTTCTCTGCCTTTAACGCGGTCTTCAAACCTTCATAGACCGCGGCAAACGTGTAGCCGGCTCCCAGCCGAATGAGATGATGGACCACTGGTTGTTCATGCAATTGGTAGACGTTCTCCCTAGGAAATGACGTGTTAAGCCAGAAAATTATCGGATTCTTCACCTTACCATTGAAGGGGACGAGACGATTCGCAACTAGATAATTTGGCGGGTCATCATAGGCCTTGAGCCTTTGGTCGAATTCGAAACTTTGTCCGACTTGGACCATAGCGGTCCCCCTCCGAGCATGTAATGCGACTTGAGGAGATAGCATGCAATTGGGACATTTTGCCATCCAGTCCCTCACCTGAACTTCGAGAGCCTTTACTTGGTTATCGTACGAACTCATACAACTCTAGCATTTGCTCGCACGATAATAGAGTTGTCGTTATCAACCGATCATAGACACGATAATCGTGGGAAATCCGACTAGTGAACTAGTTCTTTTGTTGAAAGGTGCCCAGTGTCGTCAGATTTTTCCCGCTTAATTTTTGTTCGGTCCTTCCTTCTTGGCCGCTTGTGATCGCCAGAGGTAAAGTGTTGCGATCGAACAATAAGGTCGCCACGCCTCCCTCAATTTCCCCATTCTCTCTTTGGAGGGTAGCTTACGCAGCCGATAGACTCTCTGGATCGCTTTCTGGACTCCCAGATCATCAAAGGGTAAAACGTCCACCCGACGGAGGGAAAAGATGAGAAACATTTCAGCCGTCCACCTTCCAATACCGCGTACCTCATCCAATTCTTCGATAATTTTCTCGTCCTCCCCCTTACTGATTTTTTTCAGGTCTAGCCGTCCGGAAACGATTCTCTCAGATAGGTCTTTAATGTAGGAGATCTTTTGCGGCGATAGGCCAGCGGATCGAACAGCACTTCTCCTAGTGTTCAAGTATTGTCGTGGGGTCGGGTAGTTTCCATTGTACAATCCTTTGAGGCGTCCGAGTATTGCTCGAGCGGCATTGCCGGCGATTTGTTGGTAGACAATCGACGCGACCAGGAACTCATAATGTCCTTCGGCGCCACTTCGATCGAAATCGAATCTTCCAACCTTTTCCATTAATAGGCGGAGTTTTGGATCCTGCTTCTTGAGGTGCTTAACTCCTGAAAGCCAGACCTTTCGATCATCCAGAGACATCAATGGGGACAACTAGTTCCCGGATGATCTTCTTCGGAGCATGCTCTCTTCGAAGAGAGCCACGTCGCGAAAGTACTGCTGTGCGAGTTCTGGAGCGGCAGGGTTGGTATACAACTCTGCCACAGGATGATCGATCAAAGACACAATCTGGACCGCCACCTCATCCGCAGACTGGACTCGTTGTGGACCAAGAGTGCTCCCCGCCCTGACCGGGAACGGTGATCCCGCGACCTTTTGGAAATCAGTATCCACCACCCCGGGCATCACTGTCGAAACGTGGATTCCGGGATACTTTGCCTTCAGGTCAACCCGAAGGTTGGCAGTCAACACGTTTACGGCACTTTTCATCGCACTGTAAATCGATCGGTAAGAGATCAATGGCACTCTCCCCAAGAAAGAGGAGACGTTGATCAAGTGTCCCCGACCCCGCTCCTGGAAGTGTGGCACTATTGTCTGCATACCATAGAACACGGACTTGAGGACAACAGCAACTATCTCGTCAAATTCTTGGTCCGTCAATTCCATCACCGATTTCGTTATACCACGGCCCGCATTGTTGACCCACACATCCACGTGTCCAAATCGTTCGAGCGCGACGTCTCTCAAATGCTCGACATCTTTTCTCCGAGTAACGTCAGTCCTCACGGGAATAGCATTAGATCCGATCCCACCAGCAACCCGTTTCAACTCATTCTCTCGTCTCGCACCGAGCACAAGCCTGTGCCCCTTTGCTCCCAGATGTTTTGCCAATGCTTCCCCGATTCCACTGCTAGCTCCAGTTATCACGGTCACTTTTTCAGTCATGAAAGCTCATCTAGACTTGAATCTAGCTTCTTCCGAATTGGCTTGGACCTATTCTGAAGGGATCTCTGGTTCAGGGGCCTTGTTGGTGAGTGGTGGTTCCCACAATTCGATCCGATTGCCCTCCGGGTCGGTCACCCATCCGAACCTTCCATACTCAAGATTCTCTGTCCTTCTATCCACGCGCACCCCCTCGCGCCGAAGCTCGGCCAACAACTTGTCGAGATTCTTCACTCGGTAATTGATCATGAACTGGCGTTTCTTAGAATGGAAATAGGAAGTGTCATGGGGAAAAATCGACCATACAGTATAGCCAACACGGTTCGAGCTCTTCCTGGGTTGCCAAGTGAAGAGGGCAACATTCTCCTGGGTCTTTATCCCTAGATGCTTTCTATACCAATCCGACAGCTCCTTTGGCTTCTTCGCCTTGAAAAAGATGCCACCGACTCCAACAACACGCTTCCTAACATGACTACTCTTCGATTTTCCTGGCATAGTCCAGCCTATCCCGATGACAACGCTTCTTATCAGTTTTCATCTTCCGACTCTTACCAATCCCACTAAAGGAACAGCAGAGGAAAGGGATAATTCGTTAGGATCAAATTACTGGATGTAAGCAATAGAAGTCGCCCTTGAATCGACGGTAGGCTATTTACAAAAAAAATGGAGTCCCAACCAGTTCTAGAGAAGGTACGACCAGAAAAGCCGAGCTATAGGCGGGTTCTCTCTAACAGATCATTCTCTCTTCTCTGGATTGGCCAATTGGTCTCTCAGTCTGGAGATTTTATCTTCGACGTCGCCGCTCTCTGGCTCGTTCTCCAACTCACCGGGGACACTCTGAAGGTCGGAGTCGCCGTTGCATTCGTCCTCTTGCCCGCGGTTGTGGTCGGCCCCTTTGCCGGTGTCTACATTGACAGATTCAACCGCAGGGACATTATGATCGCAGCGAACATTTTCCAGGCAGGCGCAGCGATCGGAATAGCCGTATCCTACTCAATCGGAGTCCTGAACTTTCCGGTCCTATTGATTCTATTGTTCGTCCTGAACGCTGGCGCACAATTTGTCCGACCAGCAGTGACCGCAGTCGTCCCTAGCGTTACCGGCAAGGAAGATCTAGCAGCAGCCAATGGTCTCTTCTCACTAACTTCCTCTATCAACCAAGTAGCAGGGTATGGCATCGGAGGAGTTATCGTCCTCTTGTTCGGTCCGACCCTTCCCATACTCTACGATGCTCTGACGTTCGTCTTCGCAGCGTTGGTGATCTCAATGATCGCTAGGTCCCGATGCGCGATTCCAAACACTTTCTCGACACTGGGAAGCCCCTTAGCAGCATCGTCATTCAAGCAGAAGTTCTTAGAGGGATTGAAGTATATTCGAGGCTCTCGGTTCTTGCTTGAGCTCGTAGTCGTGGGAGTATTACTCAACTTCTTCGGCACGGGCGTCTTCGCTCTACTCGCCCCGTATAGTAGAGATGTCATCCATGGAAATGCGGGCACCTATGGAATCTTGTTGGCAATGTTCTCACTCGGGATAATCCTCGGGTCCATCTTTGTCGGAAAGATTGACTCGAGGAAATATGTTGGGAAGCTCCTGTTCCTAGGCGTCATTGCAGTGGGTGGACTGACAGTGGCTCTCGCGTTCACAACTGTCGCGTGGCTCGCCTTGGGAATCGCCTTCGGTGTCGGATTCTTCAACGCAATCGTGAACATTCCGCTCTCCGTACTTATCCAGGCCAAGATTCCCGGTGAATTATTGGGTAGAGTGGCCACGTCTCTGGGTGCATTGATCACTCTCTCCCAGCCTATCTCGGCAGCGACAGCAGGCGGAGTTGCTGGCTCCCTTTCGATAGGTGAAACATTTCTGACCTACGGATTCTTCATGGTTCTTGTCTCAGCTGCAACGTACTTTCTCTTCGGCGAATTGAGAAATGCAACCTACTAGTCGGATCATGCCGACTCGGCGAGTCGCCAGATACATGGTCTACTCCTCAATTGTCATCGGCCTCGCTCTTCTCATCCAGTTATACTACCTTGTCCCGGCCTGGCTGTTTTACATCGTTCTCGCGGGTTGGATCGTGTATTTCATCGTAGCGATCGAGGTTGCAAGAGGACTCGAGTTGGCTTATCCCTCGGCGCTGGTCATGTCGATTCTCACCTTAATGGTTTCTCTACCTCAGCCGGAACATTACTCGCTACTCGCTCAGGGGCTTACGTTGGCATCTCTGACATTAGTTATCGGATCCGCAGTTCAGGGCGTAACAATAATTTTCGTTGGCTACTACCTAGTTTTGAGAGGAAGAGAAGCCAGGCTCCGGAACCGGCAGGAATAGACCCTCAGTCGACTGTCAATATCTATTAAGGAACTCTGCTAGACTGATCCGGGACCCTTTGCAGGAGCTTGCGCTTCCAAAAGTATCCGTGTGGAAAGAAACCCTAGATTGGCTGCTTGAAGACGAGCCATCAGTCCAATACTTCACACTGACCGGACTAATGGGCCATAGCGAGAATGGTCGCTCTGTTAGAGAGAGTCGAGGACGGGTCGGAAGCGAGGGATGGGCTGCAACAATCCTTGCGAAACAGAAGGATGGGATCTATTGGGAGAATCCAGAATCCTGTTACGTTCCCAAATGGTCCTCTTGCGCTTGGCAGTTAGCAGTGCTTGCTGACCTGGGCGCAGCTGGAACTGATGAACGAATCAAGAACTCAGTAGAACACTATTTTCAGGCCCACAATGTGGACACTGGAGGCTTTTCAAACCGACCACGAGGATCGGAGGGCATTAAACCACACGTGTGTTCAACCGGCAACATGGTCCGGTCTCTTGCTAAGTTTGGATATGGCGGGGACGAGAGGGTTGTTAAGGCGATGGATTGGCTCGTGTCGGAACAACTCGTTGATGGAGGATGGAACTGTTTCACCGAGGATGGTGCGAAGCACGGCTCGTTCCAAGCCACGATAGAGCCACTCTGGGCATTGGCAGCAATGCTCCAAATCCATCCTATAGTGAAGAGATGGGAAGACGCTGCAGTAAAAGGCTCCGAGTTTCTGTTACGGCATCGAATATACAAGTCGAAGCGCAATGATTCGCCGGTGCTTCTTGAATTCTTGACCATTCACTATCCCATGCATTACCGCTACGATTTTCTGCATGGACTGAGAGTACTCTCGGAACTCGGTACCAAGTACGACCCTCGAATGTCCGACGCTGTAAACTTGCTTCTACAAAAGAGATTTCCGGATGGGAAATGGGCTCTGGAAGGAGTCTATCGTGGTTGGCGGCAGAGCGTTGGCATACACGGAGGAAAGGCTGTGTCAAGACCGGAAGAGAGGGAGGCCTTCACAGAGGGCTGGGGAGACGGACACACACTCCAACTGGAAGAGGCAGGCAAGCCGAGCAAATGGATAACGTTACAGGCATTGCTCACATTGAAGAGACTGGGAATCTTAGAGCGCTTATCATAACTTGAGTCAGAGCGTTTCGGTTACTTCTTACACAGCTTTACGAAATTACCAAACTCATGGTTTGGACGGTGCACCAGTCCGGCCGAAGAAGCTCTTAGGACCAGCCCGAGTCAGGTAGAGCGGGATGACTATTCCGGCGATTATTCTGATGATTCCACCTATCCCTCCAATACTGCCCCCATAAAGTATCTCAAGGATTCCGAGCAGGATCGAGATAACGTAAATCACAATTCCTCCGATCCAGGCCCAGTGAGCCCCAGTGTAGAACCCGACGCCCAGCGCTAGGCCTAGGACACCAAAAATGACCACTACAATCGCCAGCCAGGTGGGACCGGTGGCGTTGCCGGAAAAAGACGGAAGCGGCCCCGAACAAAGACAACAAACCTCTCGCAGCAGCAATCGCTGCGATTATTATGACTCCAACTGGTCGTTTCGGCTTGGATGGAGATTGCATGGCCGTTCGAACATCCTCATACAGGTCTGATAGTAGCGTTCCCATCCTCCACTTTGACGAACCCTTGAGGACTAGTGGGAAACCCAGTCAAATTAGAGCGTGTGATCGGACACACATTGTTAAATTTCCTGACGTATCTGTCTCCCCACGACAATGCCCAAGAACGTCACCGAGAAATTGATGATCAAAGAAGGACAAAGATTCCTACTTCTCAACGAACCAAGCAATTACAGGGGGTTGATGGGACGATTGCCTAACAAGGTCACGATCTCCACGGAACCGAATGGTCAGTACGACGTTATCCAAGTTTTCGTGGCTTCAAAGAACGAACTCAATCAAAGGCTGCCAGGACTCAAAACGTCCCTTGCCTCAGACGGAATCGTATGGGTTACCTATCCTAAGGGCACGTCCAAGATGAAGACCAACATCAACCGCGACAGCATACGCGAATACGCCCAAACCATTGGTCTAGAAGCGGACGCGATATTCTCCGTGGACGATGATTGGTCAGCGCTAAGAATGAAAGCTGCCTGAAACCTCTAAGAACCTAGGTCTATCTTACGATCAATGGCATGACAACGTCAGGCACGGTCCCGGTTCAAGGCGGAAAATTATACTATGAAGTAAAGGGTGAAGGTCATCCATTAGTTCTGATCCACGCTGGCTTCTTGGACCGTCGCATGTGGGACGAACAGTTCGAACTATTCTCGAACAGTTACAAAGTTGTGAGGTATGATGTCAGGGGCTTCGGCAGGTCAACTACGGCCGAAACCAAATTCTCAGACTTTGAAGACCTCCACGCCCTATTACAACATCTCAAACTCGATAAGGTGTGCATTATCGGTGTCTCGAACGGTGGAAGAATAGCCATAGACTTCACGACCAGCTACCAAAACCAGGTCGATGGTCTAGTCCTTGTTGGAGCTGGAGTTAGCGGCCGCAACACATCGGATCCGGTAGAAGGTCAAGTGTGGAAAGAATTCGATAAACAAATGGCGCCACAAGAGGATCTGATCAAGCAAGGAAAGCTCAAGGAAGCTGCTGAGATGGATGTCAACGCTTGGGCCGCGGCTCAAAACCCAGAATCCCGAAAGAAAATCATGACGATTGCGCTGGAGAATGCTCATGTCCAGTTGGACAATCCATGGAAGCATCAAGTCAGTCCGGACCCGGCAAGCTACAAGAGATTGCCCGAAATCACTGCCCCGACTTTGGTGATGATCGGCGACCGGGACGTCAAGGGCATGCAACTGATTGCCAACGACCTTCACTCCAAGATCCCGGGCTCAAAGAAAGTGGTTGTCCATGGCGCCGATCATATTGTGAACATGTCCCGGCCCGAGGAGTTCAACAGGGCAGTCTTGGGGTTCCTATCCTCGACCGCCTCAAGAGCTTCTTAAACCGGTCCAGTCCCTTCATCTGAGATTTGCTAATTCTCCTCGTGAGACTCGCATGATCGTCCTCGTGAGGTTTACGAATTGAGCCTGAAATTTGAGCACAGGAGGGGAAGGGGGTATACAGGTCTAGGAGAGATTTTTGAGCGTGGGGGAAGGAATCTGACAGCTGGAATTTACTTAGTCCCATAGTAAGCAAAATTCAGTCCGGAGCACGGCTATATTGTAGCGATGGAATAGACAGGATGGATTTCATTCCAGTGATGGTCTAGGTCTTGTCACAAACTGTCCGACGACGGAAACATGCAGTCCAACATTGGGAATTGGAACTTGGTTAGTATATCCTTGACAAGCCGGCACTGCGTCGTACTGCGTTATGGCGTCCGGGTAGGCGCAGACTATTTCTAGTATCAGAGTTCCCTTCTGGTCCATGTAATTGTAATCGTTCAGTAACCCAGTATACTGTGGATCTAGCTGAAGGCGTATGTGCGTGTCCCCGTCCTTCTCCTGTAGAATTCTCAAGACTGTCCCGGTCACTGTCTGGCAAGAATTGTGGACCTGCAACCTATCAGGACTGTAGACATGATTCAATGTCTCACTGTTGCAGCCCGGTTGGGTTGATGACCCTGATCGAGTCTGTAACAGCATGGGCGCGGCGAACAGTAGCATAGTTGCGGTGACGATCAAGATGCCTAATGCCCAAACAATCACTATGGGCTTCAAGGCCAATGGTGGTTGGTTATCTCCAGGAAACCCAGCTGAGTGTTGCCAGTCCGAGGGTCTGGACAAGGTTTGCAAGCATCACGTACTGCATCACGTCCCTGAAAGCATCCCACTCGGCGAAGTAGAAGTAAATGTAAAGCAAGTTTTGAGCGACCAGCAAACCTGCGAAGACGAAGAGTCCAAGCCCAAACCTAGACTTCAAC
>VBBH01000050.1 GCA_005888695.1 Candidatus Bathyarchaeota archaeon | reverse complement strand
ATGAGAAACTAACAGCCCAACTGATCAATCGGGTCGGACTGTCCGAACGGGCAGACCACCTCCCCGCCCAATTAAGCGGTGGAGAACAACAGCGCGTCGCCATAGCAAGAGCATTGGCAAATGATCCACCACTCATCCTTGCCGATGAGCCCACTGGCAATCTAGACTCGACCACAGGCCTCGCAATAGTCAAGCTACTAACAGAACTAAGCCAAGCAGGCAAAACCATGATCATCACAACCCATGACGACAGAATTCTCGAATTAGCAGACATCATCTATCATCTAGACAAGGGGAGAATAGAAAGCGTTGATAGGCCCATTAGGATTCGCGGTTAGAAACCTCAAACGCCGAGGCTTCCACACACTCCTCGCCTTCCTAGGCCTAACGATCACCATCAGCTCAACAACCTTCCTCATCCTACTCGCTCGAATACTCGTTTCAAGCATCGGCCTAGAGATCGGAACAAGATCAACACTCGGCATCTCCTGGCTACTCATCGGCTACCTACAACTTTCACTCGCATTCGTCCTCATAGTCGGACTACTATCATCCTCCCACCTCGTATCATCCATGATCAATCAACGCACACGAGACATTGGAGTCATCAAAGCCGCGGGATGCATTACACCCCGACTCTTCGCCTATTCACTTACCGAAGCACTACTCGTGTTCCTCGCAAGCTCACTAGTCGGAGCCCTAGCCGCACTCGTCCTATTGGTCTCATGGACAGGAGCAATCCAGATCGACCAGACCAGCAGCCTGACACTTGTCAGCATCCCCCTCGCATCCTTCCTCATCTCCTACACTGTAGCCAGGATTCAAGTAGGAAGGTTAGTCAACAAGACCGACACTCCAAGCGCTATCTCTTCATACCTTTCCACGTTAAACCTGAAAAACCTCGGTAAACCCCTGCGCATCAAACGATTCGGATCAGCCTTCAACCTCGCAGCCCGGACCGTTCTTCGAAGCAAGCATTTCACCAAGACCTTCCTACGAATATGCATCTGCATCTTCCTCACAACAATAGTCCTGACCGGCGCACTAGTGTCGTGGGACACATCCAAAAGTTATATTGAAGGAGCCATGCCAGCCCACGTCCTAACGATAGGCACTCCAAACATGGTAGACGCCTACAGGCAACTAGGACTCTCCTTCTCATCCTCTTCCGTCACACCGCCAAACACCAACTATCTCGCCCAAAGCAACATGATCAATGGATCCATCGTGGACATTCTGCGGGGAACTCCGGGTGTGGAGAAGGTGGACACACGCCTACTGAATTTGACCGTTGCAGAAGGAATCGTAAAGACTCAGCTTGTTGAGGGACAGATCGTCTTTCCAACCTATCTAGGCTCCTCCCAGATCCTAGTGATCGGGATCGATCCAAATCAAACAATCGGCGACTGGCACACATCCGACGGCTTCCTCAACGCCGATGATCCCCACAATACGATGGTCGTCGGAGATTCATTGATAGGAGGAATCGTACAACAACCACTGAACAGTTCACAAATAGGCGCCTTCGGAACTAGATTCGATGTTAAAGGGGCACTGGTTGACCCGCTCGATAGGGGACGCGTCGCATATGCCCCCGTCAAACTACTCCACGAATTGTTAAACATAGACGGTTACAATCTCCTCCTCGTCAAGACGGACAATAATCCAGCGACCCTGCAAACAATCCGAAGACTGGCCAATGGTTACGGTCTTGCAGTCGGCTCACAAGATGAAATCCTCAACGCTAGCACAACCTTCCTGGACAACATCTGGTCCCACATAATCATCCTCCCACTCCTAACACTAATCCTGACCTGCGCGATCTTGCTGAGCTATCTATCGACAAGCTTCTCCGTGAGATTCAATGACTACACAGTCTTGAAAGTTCTAGGAGCGAAAGCACGTTACAATTTGAAACTGCTATTATGGGAAGGCTGGGGCGTCCTAGCATTTTGCATACTACTAACTCTCCCGCTAGCGCTCATATTCTCTATCATCTTAGTAGTCCCAGATGCCAAGACTCAGACACTGAATCTTGCACTGTCCACAGCTGCCCCGATCTTAGGGCTCAGCCTAGTAGCCGTCGCTAGCGCCACTATCTACTGGAGAAGACTGAATCAAGTTTCGGTGAAAGACCTCGCGCTGTAGGCTGACCCCATTCCCCGTCTAGTCAGTCCGGAAATTCTTCAAGCGGCTGAAGCTTCGGATACCTGCCTTGGTCCCACGATAAACCTCACCCAGATCCAGCCCGAGAGGATTCCCGTTAGGACCGCAGATGATAGGAGAATCAGGAGGTCACGTGAAAATTCGAGGAGAAATGATGGACTACTCTCCAATGGCTCGCCTAATACGAGGCTTATCAGGTACGCGATGCCAAAAACCGCTAAGAAGACAACTCCGACACCTAAGGCCTCGTTAAGGAAGCCGCCTCGACGCCTTCTCAATCTCCAAGGTCCGCCCAGCTTCCACCGGTAGAGAACGGCAAGGATCACGCCCAGTAGACTTGCTTGAAGCCCGACAAATTGGACCACGAATGGGACAACTAGAATGAAAAGGCCCAGAAAGGCAAGAGGCTCCCTAACTCCTACCTTCCTGAAATCATCGATTATCTCTCGCCGATACCTAGACAATAGAGAGAGCATCGCGGTGACAGCCGTTATGACAACGACCGCTGTATAGGTCAATCCTGAAGCATAGTTTCCAAGCGTCCCATTAACGGGAGTCAGAAGCAGTCCTATCTCATCCGCAACCAAGCCTGCTCCCAGGCCATACATGACAGCCGCGATCCTATTCCAACCCTCAGGACCAGCAATACCAAGCCAGCCCGCAATTGCCAGGGCACCGAGACCATACCAAAAGTGATGGAAGTGTATTCCGAAGATTAGGATGACCGTGCTGGGCCGAAGAAATGTGAAGAGTCGGGCCGTCGCGAACGAGGGGATGAACGATAACAATGCAGTCGCAGAAAGCCAAGGCTTCCCAATCGGCTTCTGCCCAGTCTGGCCCCTCGTATGAGTCACCGTACACTATCTTCCAACAAGTATAATCCTGCCAGCTAAAGTTTTCAGACCCGACAACACCTTTTCAACGTGCCCATTCCAATCCTGCCGTGCCCTATGGATTTCGCGAATGCCGTCCTCAAACGACGGATGATACGCAAGTTTAAGCCGACACCAGTCCCTGAAGAATCCCAAAACAGGATCCTGGACCTCATGCAGCACTACCCCAGCGCAGGGTTCAGCCAAGGAGTCGCCTTCATAGTCGTCACCGATCCAATAGTCCAGAAACGGCTAAAGAATTCTTCTCGGGCATACGAGGCTCCATTGATGATAGTTCCATGTGTAAGCGAGAAACTCTATCATGACAGATACCGGGAGTCAGACAAGCTCCGTGCGGACGGAACTGAGATCGACTGGCCAACACCCTACTGGCACTTCGATGTAGGCTGTGCATGCATGATCATCTTCCTCACCGCGGTCAATGAGGGACTCGCATCCGCCCTAGCAGGCGCCTTCCGGCCGGATCTCCTAAGGAAAGAGCTAGGTATACCACCGGATTTCCATCCGGTCGGAATCATATCAATAGGCTATCCAGATCTCGAAAGAGACACCCCATCTCCCTCGCTCGAGCGAGGCCACAGACCGAAAAGAGAAGTTATCCACTACAACAATTGGTAACGATATCTAGAGGTTCTTTACGTCGTAGTAAAGCCGGCGATTGTTCTTGCCCTTATTCTCCAGCTTCAGCAACTCGATCCTTCCGATCTCCTTCAGATTGGCCACATGTAATCCACCATCTGCCTGACGATCAATCCCTTCTATCTCTACAATCCGCAACTGATCTTCGCTCGGAGGCGCCGCCTGAGCCAACTTAACCAGACCGGGCATCTTCAAGGCCTCATCACGATCCACGAAGTACATTTTGACAGGAGCGTCTTTAGCGATAATCCGGTTCGCCTCATTAACAAAGCCCTCTATCCTCCCCCTGTCAAATTGTTCAAGATTGAAGTCGAACCGCGACCTATCCGGATCAATCTGGTTCCCAGTGATCAAACAATGCTCCCGATAGAAAATGGAACTAAGCAGATGCCCGGCTGTATGCATCCTCATCAACCGATGTCTTCTCTCCCAATCCACAAATCCCCGCACACCATCGCCTGGCTTGAGCCCAACAATCGAATCTAGACTGTGCCAGATCTGATCATCCTGCTTCGTAACCTCTACAACCTTAGCATTATCCAAGAGTCCAGTATCAGAGGCGACTCCTCCACCTCTCGGATAGAACAGAGTCTGGTCAAGAACGACACGTTGACCATCAACCGAGACTACTTTCCCTTCAAACTCACGATCGTAAGGGCGGTCCCAGAAGAGTTTCTTAGTCACGGTTTTCGCCGTATTCCAAGTTTCAGTTCATAGACTAATGCTGTAAATCGGCCTCAGTTAGCAGGCATCGTCGGTTTGGCAAGTAGCTTGGGCCCAGTTTTCAAGTATTCATCATATGCCTGCTTTGCTTCTCTGACTGTAGCTCTTTCATGAACGATTTTTCTAACTGCTTGGATCATTGCAACCGGATGCTCCGACTGCCAAATATTCCGGCCCATATCCACACCAACAGCTCCTTCAGCAACCGCGTCATATGCCAACTGGAAGGCATCCAGTTCAGTCTCAAGCTTCGGACCACCCGCCACAACAAGAGGTACTGGGCATCCCTGTACGACACGAGAGAATTCTTCGCAATAGTAAGTCTTGACAAGGCGAGCTCCCAGCTCTGCAGCGATTCGACATGACAACGCAAGATATCTAGCGTCTCTCTTCTCAAGCTCTTTCCCAACCGCAGTCACCGCCAGAACAGGGATTCCATAGTCTTCGCCTTCATCCACAAGTCTCGACAAGTTTGTCAAAGTTTGATGCTCGTGCTCGCTACCCACGAAGATCGACAGCGCTAACGCGGAAACATTCAGCCTGATCGCGTCCCGGACACTTGTCGTGATCGCCTCGTTCGAAAGCGTCTTTGAAACGATGCTCGCGCCACCCGAGACCCTGAGGATTATGGGAACATCCCTTTTCGGGTCTACTGAAGTTCGGAGGACACCACGGGTAAGCATCAACGCATCCGCATACGGAACCAAAGGCTCGATCGTCTTTCTAGGCTGCTCAAGTTTATGGGTTGGACCCATGAAATAGCCATGGTCAACTGCAAGCATCACACTCTTTCCACTGCTCGGCTTGATGATTCGCGATATGCGATTGTTCATTCCCCAGTCCATCTTGGCTTAGCCCCTGATTAGAACGCAAAGGAATCCCTCGGATTATTACTGCCTTTCTATACCGCCCGCAGTGCCAGCCATATCAAAGACCTCGATGGTGAGGATCGACCGTCCGATCAAGAAGGCTCACGAGTTGAAACAAAGAATCGTGAGATAGCCGGTTCAAGGTTACAACAGTCCTATATTTTTCGCGACCTGCCCACGCCTCCGGCGGTCAGGCGAGTCCCGATAGTGGGACAAATGGCGGTTAACATTTGACAGTTGACATGATCAGGAGGGGCTGGCCTTACTTTGAAGGATATCCATTCCCTGAAAGATTCGTCTACCTAGACGGATTAAAGATCCACTATGTAGACGAGGGATATGGCGGCCGGCCGGTGTTGATGGTTCACGGGAATCCGGCATGGTCCTACATCTGGCGACGACTGGTGCCGCCAATCAGTCTTGGACATAGAGCGCTTGCATTGGACTTGATGGGATTTGGCAAGTCTGACAAGCCGAACCCGAACCTGCATGATTTCCCTCATCATGCCAGGATAGTTTCAGGGTTCATTGAATCTCTTGGTCTTCGCAACATCGTCCTCATCGTCCATGATTGGGGTGGCCCCTTCGCCATGCATTACTTAGCAAGACACCCAGAGAACGTGGCTGGATTGATCCTGATGAACACGTTCCTAACTACCGACTATAGGATACCGCCAAGCGTTGCTTCCAAGATCACGCCCGCGATAATCAAGGAAGCATCTGTGCATCCCGAGAAGATAACGGATGCAGAGATGGAAGCGTACTGGGCACCGTTCCAAGATGATGAGTCAAAGAAAGTCTACCAAATGTTTCCGATGATGTTCCCTAATTCTCCGACCCATCCCAGCTTCAAACCAATGAGAGAAGTCGAGCAGAGTCTTCCCCACCTGAAAATTCCCACGATGCTCGTCTGGGGGACCGCGAGAAGTGGGACCATCTATCCAGAGAAGATATCAAAATTGATCCCTGGATCTAAACTTTGCCAAGTCAATGCTGGCCATTTTGTGCAGGAAGATGCGCCCGAAGAGGTTGAGAAGCTGGTTCTCAACTTTCTAGAAGAAAACAGCATTTAATCAGAATCTAAGCAGCCTCATCACGGTGCCTA
>VBBH01000105.1 GCA_005888695.1 Candidatus Bathyarchaeota archaeon | reverse complement strand
ATGAGCCTCACATCCAGTGATTTCGTATTTAGGATACTGTAATTTTGGGTTAGGATGTCCCACCCTTTCTGTTGCTAGAAGGTAATATCCTAAGCAATCATCATAATCAGCGACTATAGGGGCTCGTCTTGATTGGAAGAGATTGAACAGTTTTACGATCTCAACACCGCTAGTGAGTGGGGACGTCTTGACCGTCATCGCACTGAATTCGCCGTAACAATGCGGGTGCTTCACGATTACATACCCACGCAGCCTGTCGATATTCTCGATGTTGGAAGCGGGCCGGGAAGGTACGCGATCGCTCTTGCAAGACACGGCCACAGAGTGACCCTCGTTGACCTATCCAAAAAGTCCCTCGATTATGCCAAAGAACAGGCTCAGAAGGCCAAGGTGGAGTTGGCGGGTTGCGTGCGGGGGAACGCAGTGAGTCTCAGTGGGTTTGAGAACGCAACTTTTTCTGTTGTTCTCTTGTTGGGCCCGTTGTATCACCTTCAGTCTGAGACAGAGCGGCGACAGGCTGTTCGAGAATCGAGACGCGTTTTGAAGTCAGGCGGAATCATTCTTGCCTCTTTCATTACCCGCTACGCTCCCTTTAGATGGGCAGCGAAGAACGATCCGAGCTGGATGCCAAGTAATAGACAGTTGCTGGAGACCGGAGTATTCACGCCTTCAATGGTTCCGCAGGGTGCGGACCGAGGTTTCACCAACGCCTATTTCGCGTCGCTGAGTGAAGTAAAACCATTGATGGAACAGGAGGATTTCGAAAACTCTCGACTTGATTGGTTGTGAAGGGATTGTTAGCTTGATTGAAGAGAAGGTCAATGCACTAACCGGTCGTGAGTTCGATGAATGGGTGGAACTAAATTATCAGTTGGGGAGAGATCCTTCGGTTCAGGGTGCTTGTGAGCACTTGCTCTACGTTGGTAAGAAAGTGATGGCAGAAAATGGCTGATTTCGACCACGTCTCCCACATTTACGATGCTACGCGTAAGGCTCCCGATGATGTGATGAGCCCCACACTAGCTACTATGGAGAAGGTGCTTGGGGGCTACGATAGTATTCTTGATGTTGGAACGGGGACAGGCCGTTTTGCCAAGCCCTTAAGCGATCGAGGATTGCCGATTGTTGGAGTGGACATTTCCACTTCGATGATGGCCAAGGCAAGGGAGAAGGGTCTAGAGGATCTTGTCCGAGGCGACGCTCATCACCTTCCGTTTCTCGACCGGTCTTTTGATGCTGTAATCTTCGTGCTTCTCCTCCATCTCGTTCAAGACTGGGTCACTGTACTGCATGAGATCGGGCGAGTGTGTCGAGGGGTCGTAGTTTCAACTGTAAGCAGAGAGGATGGTCTGAACATTAGAGAGTTGTACCTGAGATTTCGAGAGGCACATGGCGTCCCTCTTCGAAAGTTCAATGAGGGAACGGAGGGGTTGCGGACCTTACTTCGTCCGATGGAGGTTTATTCAGTTATGGATAGGATTGTCGAATCTAAAACGGACGAGTCGATTACATACTTCGCGGATAGAAAGTCCTCCATTACCTGGGATGTTCCACAAGTTGTTCATGATAAAATCATTAGTACGATTCAGTCTGGCCATGGCGGAAGGATTCTGCATCAACGAATGGTCGACGAGGTTGTAGTCTGGAAGGCTGAGCAGTTCCGGTCATTCAAGCCCTCGGTCTAGCTCGATGTTCGAGCACTTTTGTGCGAGGCACCCTGTTATTCATGCCTAGTTTGACACTTTCCGGACGATCATCAAGATATACATACTCAAAGGATTTCCAACTGGACTATCGGTTGATGCCAAGCGCTCAGGACGAGACCATGGAAGAAGAGGATGAAGCGTTAGAGGGAGCAGAAGCAGATGGGGAGGAAGCAGCCGGACCTCCTGAGAAAAACACTCTTCTGGATATCACCGTGGTCCCGTTCGAGCCTTTGGTTGGGAGTGTCGGTTCTGAGAAGCTGGCTAAACTGAAGAAAGCGATACAGGAAAAAATTCAGCCTCCAGGAAATCTAACAGTATTGAAGGAGGAACGATACTCTAGACTTGTTACTTTGACTGTAGTGTTCTACATCTGGAAGGGACCTGGGAAAGCGAACCCTAGATCAGCAAAGGAGCTGGGTAGTCTTCTTAGACCTGTTTTCGATGTTCTCCAGACGGGAGATCAAGGCCTTGGTGTTGTCGAGAAGGACAGTTACATCTGTGAAGTGTACGCGACCAAGGAGCTTGTGGAGGGTGAGAAGGAGGAGGGGTATCGGATTATTATGGAGGAATTTGAGAATGAAGAGATGCTTGGCGTGTTGAATGCTGTCTATGGAAAGAGCACCTAATCCGTTCCAAGTATTGTTCCTCTAGGGTACGGTGGTTGGGTCCCAGTTCGTCCGCATGTCCTCGCTGAGAGAGTCCAGTTGACGCATTTCATCTGGTTTCAGTTCGAAGTCGAATACTTTGCTGTTCTCTAGGATTCTTTCTTTCCTAGAGGATTTCGGTATTGCTACGACGGCGTGTTGAAGGCACCATCGGATCAAAACTTGGGCTGGAGTCCGAGAATGTTTTGCAGCTATTTGTTTGAGGGCCGGATCGTCGAGTCTTTGGCCTCTGGTTAATGGACTGTAGGCTTCTAGCTGTATCTTATTGTGCTCGCAGAATTCTAAGAGATCGCTCTGGTAGAGGAATGGATGGAACTCGACCTGGTTTACATCTGGGACGATGTCGGACTGTCCGAGCAATTCCTTGAGGTGTCCAATTGTATAATTGCTGACGCCGATGGTGCGGACCTTGCCCTCTTTCAATAATCTGATCATTGCTTTCCATGTTTCATTTCTCATTCCGGGTTGTGGCCAGTGGATTAGGTAGAGGTCGACGTATGTGAGGCCGAGTCTTCGAAGACTTTCCTGAAAAGCGAGCAGGGTCGAGTCGTAGCCGTGGTCACTGTTCCATAGTTTCGTCGTCACAAAAACGTCGTCTCTTGGTAGCCCGCTCTGTCGGACTGCTATTCCAACGTCTTGTTCGTTACCATAGATCCGGGCGGTGTCGATCAGTCTGTAGCCGTATTCGAAGGCTGCTTTCACAGCTTTCTGAGTTCCGAGGCCGGCAGAGGCCTGGTATACTCCGAGTCCGAGCCAGGGCATTTGCACGCCACTGTTTAGGGTTACTCGTGTCTTTATGCTGGTCTGCACGGGTCTTTGGTTGGCTAGAACCTGACTTAAAGAACTCCACTGGATCTGGCGGCCATTTTGTCCAGGTGGTTATCGCATTTACTCTTCCACTGCTAGTTGGAAGGTTCCGTCATCCTTGTACGCAACTGTGAATGATTCGCCACAGTGGGGACAACTAATCTTCCATCCAAGTTGGGAGGGTAGGACTCGTCCGTTACTCGGATGATGGGTCCTTTTCAATTGCGCTGTTATTTGTTTGACATCATCTTCAGCTTCTTCTCTGTCTTCTTCGATGTCTTTTGGTCCGCGTTGTTTTGATTGGCTCATGACCGTGAGCGTTCGTACTACGATACTCCGCAAAAGATTCGTGTAACCTATCCTCGACCACTGTAGGTTACTGTGTTATCTCATTAACTGTGAATGACAAGGAGGCGCATCATTACAGGTCGACCTTTTGTGGAGTGTCAAATGCGACTATTACTGTTTTGAGAGGGGTTGGATCCATATGTGAAGTGTTCGGTATTATTTCGTATGTGAAATCTGCCAGTGGCTATCTTCTTGTTGCATTTTGTTTCGACCGGAATACCAACCTTTTAACGATTGATCGGCTAAATCGATCAAAGATTCGATAGTAGATAGCATGGATAAGTTTGTCGGAGCTGTTGGCGGCCAGGAGCATTAGCTATGCATAGCTATGCAGGATCACGTCGGCTTGGGAAGTACTGGCTATGGCCAATTCTGGCCCTATTCCTGATATTAGTCCTGGTCGTGACGACCTTTGGGACTGGTGTCATAGTTTCCCCTTTGGCAGGAACTATCACAAGTTTCTCGTTTGGGACTGCCGGCGATTGGGACAATAACAGTCACACTACTAGTAATTGGCAGTCTCTCGGTTCATCAGGCGTCAATTTTGCACTTAGCCTTGGGGACATGCTCTACGCCCAGCCAACTCCGTCGGCGAATGAACAAACATGGTGCAATACTTTCAAAGGCAATCTCGCAAACGCGGAGATTCTCGTGGGGAATCATGAAACTGCTGAAGACAATACAACTCAAGGAGGCGGCAACATTTACAAGTTCATACAATACTGCCCGTTTACACTCGGATCGCTCACCGGCACCTACGGGTTCCAATACTACTTCGACTATCCGTCTTCAAGTCCCCTTGCTAGGTTCATTATGGTCGACCCGAACATTTGGAATGGAACCTCAAGCTCTTCTGCGATAAGCTACAGCAACGGCACAGCAAGACAAGCATGGGTAGGGACTGCGATTGATAGCGCAAGAACCTTAGGCATAACCTGGGTCATTGTCGGGACCCACAAGGATTGCATAACCACTGGTGCGAACAGTTGCGAAATCGGCCAGGACTTTATGCGATTCCTGATTAGCAAGAAAGTTGACATTGTCCTTCAAGGACATGACCACAATTATCAACGTAGTAAACAGCTTATCTGTGCTACTTCGCGCCCATCTACTTTCCCGTCGAATTGTATCTCGAATGATGGCTCAACGGGCAAGTATTCCAAAGGTGCTGGCACAGTTTTCCTTATTGTCGGAACAGGGGGTGCCGGTCCGCAGTCAATAGTTGCGAATGCTGATTCTCCCTATTTTGCCAAAACATTTTCTGGAGCATATGGCTATGCAAAGTTCACAATCTCAACCACAGCTGTTCAAGAGCAGTTCGTCAACACGAGCGGTTCGACTTCCACAGATAGCTTCTCGATCGGAGATTTCTCAATGTCAGCGAATCCCGCATCACTTGCTCTCAACCAAACAATGACGGGTAACTCGACAATCACTGCGGCCAGCCCGGACGGGTTCAGCGGCACAGTCAGCTTGACCACCTCAGTGAGTCCGTGCCCTGCGGGTTGTCCGACGACTTCTTTCACGCCCTACTCGAGTCTCAAACTGGTTGTTGGTGGGACAAACAGCACTACGATGAAGGTTACCACTTTCGGGAACACTCCCCAAGGGAATTACAACATCACGGTTACCGGGACTAGTGGTTCGCTGTCCCACAAGGTCCTAGTTACGTTGCGGGTGGGTCCTCCGCCTCTTCAGGACTTCTCTTTGGCTGCCAGCCCAGGCACGGCGACTGCCAACTACAACATCACCGCGATCTCAACCATTACAGTGACCGGTAGCGGTGGACTCTCTACGACTGTAAGCCTGAGTTCCACTCAGTCGCCCAATAGTCTCGCCTGCTCCTTGAGTCCGACTAGCGTTATCATCACAGCGATCACCCCGTCCGCAACTTCGACTCTTAGTTGCAAGGGGACTGTCGCGGGCAACTACGCAGTGACTGTTAGCGGTAGCTCTTCATCCCCGTCCTTGTCGCATACAGTCCTCGTTACGATCAAAGTGGTTGACTTCAGCATCGCGACACCCGCTCCCGTTACCTTGACTTCTGGGCAGGGAGCATCATCGACCATCAGCCTTGGTAGTCAAAACGGTTTCACGGGAACCGTCGCTGTTTCAACGTCTTCAAGTCCAACGGCAAGTGGACTTGTTGTTTCGGTGGACCAGTCAAACGTTAGATTGGTCGCGAACGGTTCGAACAGTACGCATCTAACCCTATCTACTAATTCTTCGACGCCGGCAGGAAGCTACAACATTCTCATAACCGGGACGAGCGGGAGCGTCATTCACCAGACTTCGTTCATCGCGAATGTCACCTGGGATTTTGGCATAAGCTCGTCTAGCTCTTCGTTAAGCCTGCCCGCGGGATCTCAAACGAGTGCTACTATCACTCTCAATAGTCTTGGTCTAACTGGCAACATTACTCTATCGGCGTCGACATCCCCTTCCAGTCTGACGGTAACGACCTCATTCAGTTCCACAACGGTCTCCCTCAGTCCAGGTACTAGCGGTTCTTCATCGCTAACGATTCGGACCACATCTTCCACGTTTGCTCAAGTTTACAGCATCACTGTCACGGGCTTGTCCGATACCAGGCCAGCACTGTCTCACTCTGTCATCGTACGGGTAAGCGTCTCAAGCTTCAATGTTACAATTACTCCACGAAGTGTCACTGTAATTCCGGGCTCGAAAGGTACGTCCACGGTTGCTGTCACTAGCCAGAATGGTTTCACAGGCTCTGTGAGTCTGACATCCTCATCCTCTTCCGGTAATCTATCCTGCACTCTAAGTCCAACAGGGGTTTCGCTGGGAACAACGGCGACTTCAACACTTTCCTGCAGCGGATCTCCCGGCCTCTACGTCGTAACCGTAACCGGCACAAGCGGGTCTTTGTCTCGTTTAGGCAACGTCACTTACGTGGTTTCAGATTTCTCGATCGGGTCAATTCCGGCGAGCTTGAACTTGGGGGCGTCTGGGACCACGGTAGTCGGCCTGACCAGTATCAATAATTTTGTCGGAAGTGTGACACTCACTGCTTCAGCCAGTCCGAGTACAGGCTTGACAGTAACGTGTCCCACATCTGCAACGCTGTCAGCTAACGCGACTACTAATACGACCTGCACGCTTAGATCGACGGTAACTGGCACTTACACTGTATCCTTCACGGGCAATGTTAGTGCAACATTCCATTCCGCTTCCGCACTAATTCACGTCGGCGACTTTACGGTAATTGTGTCGAGTCCTGTCAATTTCAACTCTGGCGCAACCGGGGGCTTCATCTCCGTCTTACTATCCAGTACGAACAATTTTGCAGGAGGCATCAATGTCACATCCACGGTCAGTCCATCATCGGGATTGAGTGTAGCTTGTCCCACGGCTCTCGTTAGCCTGACAATTAACGGCACTGCGAGTGCTAGATGCAACCTTAGTTCAGGAGCACGTGGAACATTCGTCGTTACGATTTCCGGTCTCGGATCGCCAGGGACAGCGTTGCATTCTGCTTCATCGACCGTGAACGTCGGCGACTTTACCATCACAATTACCGGCCCAGTGAGCTTCAACTCGGGCAGTTCCTCTTCGGTCTCGATCTCGCTTGCTAGCATTAGCAATTTCGCGGGCAGCGTCACTCTGATCCCCTTCAATCCCCCCGCCGCAGTGACGATCACATGCCCGTCAAGCCCGGTTAGTCTGAACAATACAACTGCGAACGCCTCGTGTAACATGAGCTCTTCGAGCTCCGGATCTTACACAGTGACTATCACCGGATCGGGTTCTCCAGGTACTACGTCGCATCAGGCCTCTGTAACGGTCCGAGTTGGCGACTTTGTCATAGTGGCTAGCGGGAGAGTGAATTTCAATTCCGGCTCTTCAGGTGCAATCATCTCCCTCTCTCTGAACAGTACTTTCAGTTTCAGCGGCTCGGTCTCCTTGGTTTCGAGTACAACTCCCTCGACCGGTTTGACGGTCTCATGCCAAACATCAGTGAGTTTGTCTACCAACGGCACAGCCATAGGTTCCTGCGATCTCAACTCAACGTCTCCTGGCGTCTACATTGTCATCGTGACTGGGTCTGGCTCTCCCGGCACCGCGACTCATCGAATATCTTCCATCATCCATGTAGGCGGGTTTGATTTCGCTGTTCGACCTCGAACGAACTTCAACAGTGGTGCCTCTGGCGCCGTAGTCACGGTTTCGTTGAACAGTACCTTCGACTTCGTTGGCTCGGTCACGATCACATCCAGCCCGATCACTGGTTTGACTGTAAATTGTCCCGCTTCATCAATTAGCGTGTCTGACAATTCTACGAACACTGTGTCATGCGGTCTGAACTCGACCATCATTGGACGATACGCGGTGAATATTACTGGCACAGCATCTCCCGGTACCGCTAGTCATTCCGGGTCGGCGGTAGTTCATGTCGGCGGCTTCACGATAACCCCGCTTGGCGCAACTAGTTTCAACCTTGGAGCGCCTGGAATTTCTGTTACTCTTACGGTAACAAGCAACTTCGACTTCTCTGGGTCGATAACTTTCAGCTCCGCAACATCTGCTCCTGGCATTCTGACAATTAACTGCAATGCTCCGACAATTACTCTAAACGGCAATTCTAGTGCAAACACATCATGCGGTCTTTCTAGTTCGACTCAGGGCACCTACATCGCATCTTTCACCGGCAACGGATCTCCCGGGACTCTATCTCACACTGTAACTTCTACTGTCCACGTGGGGGATTTCACTATCTCATTCGTTACCCGGATGGATTTCAACAGTGGCGCTTCAGCCACACTGTCAGTGTCCTTGACTAGCCTGAATAATTTTGCCGGGACCGTCTCATTTTCACATGTCGAAGTCCCCAACACAGGGCTTACAGTTACTTGTCCAGCACCACCTGTTAGTCTGGCTGCAAATGTTACTGCAACGACTCCCTGTACTTTGACCTCTGCCCAAGCTCGCACGTACTCCTCGACAATTACCGGCAGAGGATCTCCAGGCACTTCGTCACACGCATCCGTTGTTACCGTTCACGTTGGTGACTTTACAATAAGTGTGTTAACCGTTGACATTAACAGTGGTCAGACCGGGCAATCTGTAAGCATTACAGTAACCGGCACTTACAATTTCACAGGAACAGTCGGTCTTGCAGGAAGTGCCTCGCCCGCTGGAGGCTTAGCAGTGAACTGTTCCGGTCCCGGGATTAACCTCTCCGGGAATAATACTGCCAGCTCGCAGTGCTCGTTGGCCTCGACAAAGTCCGGTACCTATGTTGCCTTTGTAACGGGTGCAGGTTCTCCCGGCAGTACCTCACACACCGCGAGTGGAACTGTCCACGTCGGCGACTTCACGATCAATTTTGTGGGTAAGAACATCAATGTTGGGCAGACAGGCATTTCTCTTAACGTCACCCTATCCAGCACTTTCAATTTCGCGGGTGGCGTAACATTGACTGCTTCATCGACGCCCTCTGGACTGACAATCAATTGTCCAACTACTGCGGTGGCTCTGGCACCTAACGGCACCTCCACCACGCTTTGTTCTCTGAACTCAAGCACGTCCAACATGTACCCCACTACTATCTCAGCAAACGGGTCTCCAGGTACCGCCTTCCATGCTGCCGGAGCCACGGTTCATGTTGGCGACTTCACCATCTCTGTCCAGTCCTCGACCAATATCAACTCTGGAGTAACAGCCGCCTTCACCCAGGCAACTCTCACCAGCAAGAATAATTTCGCAGGGACAGTGAGTCTTGCTCCAACGATCACTCCGAGCAGTGGGCTATCTGTCAGTTGCTCCGGCGGTATTCTGGCGGAGAACGGGACCGTAGTAGCATCATGCGCACTTAGTTCCTCGACTCCCGGAACCTACGCTCTGACAATTGCGAGTTCTGGTTCACCTGGAAGCGCAGCTCATTCAGCTTTCATGACGGTCCACGTTGGGGTCCTTCAAATGACGGCGCCATCTTCGTCGAGTTTCAGCGTCGGGACTTCTTCAGTTCCAGTGACAGTAACAAGTGTCAACAACTTCTCGGGCACTGTTGCTTTGTCGTCCGCTGTCAAGCCTGTTTCTGGGCTTACGGTCACTTGTCCGGGCCAAGTTTCTCTCTCGCCAAATGCGTCCACGATAGCATCTTGCGGACTAAGCTCAACCTCGATCGGGACTTATGATGTCACGACTACAGGAGCTGGCTCGCCAGGTACTGCAACTAGTGCCGCAAGCATAGCTGTCAGTGTAGGCAACTTCACCATTACTGCTTCCAATGCAAATCTCAACGTCGGTCAGACCGATCAATCGGTCAATGTTACAATTACAAGCATCAACTTCAATGGCACGATTACACTTCAAAGTAGCGCACAACCAAGTGGCCTAAGCGTACAATGTCCAACTACCGCCCTGACGGTCAATGCAAGCCAGACAATCAATGTGCTCTGTTTCGTAAGTTCCACCTCACCGGGAACTTATGCAGTAACCATCACTGGCGTGGCATCGCTGGGGGGCACGTCCCATTCCGCTGCCGCCTCAGTCTCAGTTGGAGACTTCAGTATTTCACTGCCGCCGCGTGTGAACTTCAACATCGGTCAAACAGGTGTGCCTGTAAACGTAATCCTGACTAGCACATTCAATTTCTCAGGTAGCGTAACGATCAACCCCTCGACTGCAAGCGGGCTGGGGATTACATGTCCAACGAGCCAAGCCCTTCTCACTCCCAACTCTGCAGTCACCCTGACTTGTTCGTTGAACTCTGCTTCTTCTGGAACATATCCATTGACGATTACTGGAGTAGCATCGACAGGAAGCGCAACTCATTCTGCGATATCGACGGTCCACGTTGGCGACTTCGCTTTCTCAAGCACTACCCGGGTGAGTATGGCACCGGGTTCGACCAGTGCAGTGATAACTGTTACTGTGAGTAGCCTTAACAATTTCGTCGGAGACATAACAATCAGCACCTCAACAAATCCCTCTACTGGCCTAAGCGTAAATTGCCCATCTAGGGTTTCGTTATTGGAGAATCTGACGATTCAGTTTTCCTGCGGGTTGAGTTCGGGTACTCCGGGAACCTACAATGTTACCTTGACAGGAGTCGGCTCGCCGGGTACGTCGTCTCACTTATCCAGCACGATTGTCCAAGTTGGAGATTACGTTATCTCGACTCCGAAGCCCTCGATCAGTTTCAACTCAGGTGCCTCTGGAGCAGTCATACCGGTCAACCTGACGAGCAAAAGTTTTGACGACTCCGTTAGGCTCTCGTCGTCAATCATTCCTGCTAACGGCCTATCGATAACATGTCCATCATCCCCGGTGGGGCTGACATCGAACAATACTTTCACTACGAGTTGTTCTCTAAGCTCTTCGGCACCCGGAACGTATCTCGCAACGATCACTGGAGTTAGCTCTCTCGGCAGTATCACTCACTCGTTCAATGTGACACTGCATGTCGGCGATTTCAGCATTTCAGCTAGCTCTCCGGCTGCAGCCCAAGCAGGCACCTCGGCGACTTCGACAATTACTCTTGCAAGTTCTTCCTTCAATGGTTCGGTCTCCGTCCGAATTTCACCTCCAACTGGCCTTTCATGCAATCCGCTTACCACGAGTGGGCAATTGGCGGCCAACGCTACAAGTAGCATTCCCTTGAGCTGCTCGTCCTCAAAAGCTGGAACCTTTAACGTGCCAATGACCGCAACAGGTTCGCCTGGCACATCTTCGCACGCAGCCAGTGCCACCTTCACGTTCGTCGACTTTAACATGACCTCGACTCCGAGCGTAGTGCCACCGTTACTTCCGAACGCGGTCGGCAATTCGACGATTACGATCAGATCCCTCAACGGCTTCACAGGCACTGTCGACCTCGTCGCTAGTATCTCGCCGGCTTCCGGCTTCGTCTGCACTCTAACTCCTGCGAGTGTCGGTGTCACACCTCTACCGCCTGGGAACTCCAATTCCACATTGTCTTGCAGTGGCTCCGCTGGACTATACACTGTTACAGTTACAGGAACCAGTGGTTCCCTCTCTCACACAACCACAGTCTCATACACTGTGCAGGATTTCACTGTCGCTGCCAGCCCCACCTCTCTCCGAGTCAGCGCGGGAAACCCAGGGAACTCCGCAATAGCCGTCACCAGCTTTAACGGCTACTCTGGCACGGTCGTCCTAACCGCTGCGATAGCTCCGGGCTCTGGACTCACTTGCAGCTTCACGCCAGGCAGTGTCATTCTCGGAACTTCGAGCAGTTCGACACTCTCGTGCAAGGGCTCTGCCGCCACATACAATGTGAACGTAACGGGGACCAGCGGGTCCTTGTCCCACTCCGTACTTGTGATTTATACGGTCCAAGACTTCACAGTCACCGCTAGCCCATCTAGTATCACCGTCTTGGCAGGAGCTGTGGGTAGTTCGACCATCAATGTCACATCGGTGAATGGTTTCACTGGCACTGTCGCTCTGACAAACTCGACTTCTCCATCGTCGGGGTTGACATGCTCTTTCTCCACAACCTCGATAAATCTAGGAACTTCGGGCACTGCCACTCTCTCCTGTAGGGGAATTGCGAGAACATTCACCGTCACGGTGACAGCGACTAGTGACTCGCTCTCCCGTTCCGCTACGGTGACCTTCATCGTCACCGACTACAACTTCACAGCGAGTCCGACTAGCGTGACCATAATCGCGGGCTCTACCGGCACGTCGACAATAAGCGTCTCCCCGATCAACGGCTTCACAGGAAGCGTGGCGCTTTCAACTGCTCCTTCAACTGGGCTGACCGCGAGTCTAGACATTCCTTCAATCACAACATCAGGCACTGCTCAGCTGACGCTTGGTGCCTCGTCCGGAGGCAACTACACTGTCACAGTAACAGGAAGAAGTGGAACCTTGTCACATTCCGTCATCATCTCAGTGATAGTCTCTGATTTCTCAGTAACGGCATCCAATTCTGTTAGTTTCAATTCGGGCGCGTCGAATCCGCAAACTGGCATTACGATCACGGCGATCAATCATCTCACAGGGTCCATCACTCTGTTACCCTCGGTCTCCCCCCCAGGATTGACCGTTACCGGTTGCGCACCTAACCCAGTGACCCTGAACTCGACTGTCACATCTACAATTTCCACGTGTGCTTTCAGATCATCGACGCCCGGCACATATACTGTAACAATGAAAGGCTCGCTCTCAGCAACGTCACTTAGCCACTCCTTCGTATTGACCGTCAATGTTGGCGACTATTCGATATCTGCTGCTGGACGAGATTTGAACGTCGGCCAAACTAACGCATTACTGAATGTCACACTAACATCGAGGCTGAACTTCAACGGCAATGTGAGCCTAGCTCCTACTTCTCCGCTGGGATTGACCGTCTCTTGTCCCGCGTCTCCTATTGCGTTAGCGGCCAATGCAGTCCGAATTGTGTCCTGCACGTTGACCTCAAACACGGCTGGAACCTATGCAGTCAGCATCCAAAGCAACGGTTCGCCGGGGACTGTCACTCAATCAGTCTCGTTCACAGTGCACGTTGGAGACTTCTCCCTATCCCAAATTCCTCCGACAAACATCAACGTCGGCCAGTCCGGAGTTTCGCTCACAATTGGTCTCAACAGCACCTTCAACTTCGCGGGTGCCATCACACTCGTAGGTACCTCTTCCCCATCGGGTCTCACACTAACCTGTCCAACAACAGGTATCTCATTGTTGGCCAACAAAACGGCCACCGCCTTATGCTCACTCTCCTCTACAACTGCCGGAACCTATAGTGTCACCATTACCGGGACTCCGTCTCCGGGAACTGTAGCACACGTTACACGTGTTACCATCCACGTTGGCGACTTCATTCTAAAGGCCACAGGTGTCGACCTGAACATTGGTCAGGCAGGCATTTCAATTCATCTATCGTTGAACAGTACGTTCAACTTCGCCGGGAGCATAAGTCTCACAGGAGTCTCAGCCGCCGGTCTGACGGTTACTTGTCCGTCGCCCGTGACCCTCAGCCAAAACAGCACCTCACAATCGAACTGTTCGTTAGTTGCCACGACTCCTGGAACATATGCGGTTACACTTACCGGTCAAGGCTCCCCTGGAACTGCATCGCATTCCTCGACTGTGATTGTACACGCAGGAGACTTTGTCATCAATGTCGTTGGAGCGAATCTCAATGTCGGACAAACCGGAGTATCAGCCAATGTCACTGTAACAAGCAAGTTCAATTTCGCGGGGAGTGTTACACTAAATGGCGGCGCCAACCCGACGAGTCTGAGTGTAACCTGCCCAGCCAATCCCTTGGTCCTGACCCCGAACAGCACTGCAAGCGCACAGTGCTCCTTAGCCTCAACTACTTCCCTGACTTACATAGTAACAGTTACCGGTTCGGGCTCGCCAGGGACCGTTTCCCGTTCAGCCTCAGCCACTGTTCACGTGGGCGACTTCACTGTAGCTACATCTTCAGCGAATCTGAACCTAGGACAAACAGGGGCAACGATCACTGTTACGATCACAGGCATTGGCAACTTTAACGGAAATGTGACTCTTGGGGGGTCGGCTTCGCCCAGCGGTCTATCAGTTTCCTGCCCCACTTTACCAGTTATTCTGTCGTCAAACCGCACCGTCACAGCCGCCTGTTCCTTAAGCTCCACAACGCGAGGAGCATACAGCGTAACGATCACAGGCTCCGGGCTCCCCGGTGTTTCCTCACATTCAAGCGGACAGATCGTCCATGTCGGTGATTTCACGATAACGGCCGGAAAAGTCAGTCCCTCATCAATCAATTCAGGATCAGTGGGCAATTCTACAATTACACTTGTCGGCACGTCCAATTTCGCTGGCGGTGTCAGTCTCAGCATACAAGCACCTGCCGGCATTTCTTGTTCCTTGAGTGCACCGAGTGTGACTTTGGCCCTCAACGGAACATCCACGTCAATCCTGTCCTGCAGTTCCAGTTCGGCAAAGGATTACAACATAACCGTCACAGGAGTTGCTGCAGTTGGCACCGCCACACATACAACTTCTCCGCCTATACTGTATCATTTCGTCGACTTCACGATCTCGGCAAGCGTGTCGACAGTCACCGTTAAGGTCGGGGTCGCGGGCACATCGACCATCACGATTACTGGATTGAACAACTTCAACGGTACCCTAGCCCTGTCCGCAACAATCTCGCCCAGCACAGGTCTCACCTGCTCTAGCATCTCACCCGTTACTCTGCCTCCTTCAACAGGCACGTCCGGTCTCTCCTGCAATGGATCGTTATCCGGAAACTATACTGTCACTGTCAAAGCTACCTTGAACAGTCTGCTGTCTCACTCGATCATCGTGACCTTCTCAGTCCAAGACTTCACAATATCTGTCAGCCCAACGATAGTAAGATTCCACGTGTCTTCCTCCAACTCAACCAAAATTACACTCTCTGGGCTCAATGGTTTCTCAAGCAATGTCACATTCGCCACTACAGTACAATCTGGAATTTCTTGCGCACCCATCTCGCCTGGCACTCTGAAGGGTTCAGGCATAGCAACGTTGACTTGCTCCTCCACTATTGCAAGCAACAGCAACTATCTAGTGACGGTGACCGGTACAAGCGGGTCACTCGTACGTTCTGCAAACGTCACTATCAATGTGTGGGACATCTCGATTTCTACGAGCGCTATCCCACCTTTCGTCGCCGGTTCTCCGCCATCCTCTACTATCGTCTCTGTCACTAGCACCGGCCTGGCCGGAGTCGTGAATGTCACTGCCTCCGTGCTACCCGTTACTCCAGGGTTGTCTGTTACGACAAACCCGTTAACTCTGACTCTGACGCCGGGCGCAACGGCCACGACAACTCTGACTGTCAGCTCGACCTCGGCGACGCCCAATGGTACCTATACAGTCAACGTGTCCGGGGCAAGTGATTCCCTTGTTCGCACAATCCCCTTGACGATCACAATCACAGGAGACTTCAGTATCAGTGTCAGCAGTAGCATTGGCAGTTTTGTTCCAGGCTCCTCGGTAAACTCAACTGTCACGATCAAGAGCTTCGGTTTCTCAGGAAACGTTACCCTAATCGCATCAGCATCTGCTTCTGGTGCTTCGGCGGTTCTGAATCCAACCAGCTTACTCTTGACGGTAAACGCTACGAAGACTTCGATCCTTACTATCCGTTCTCCCACTGCAGGAAACTTCAACGTGACAGTCACAGGTTCTCACGGGACACTTTCTCATTCAGCGATACTGAGGGTCACAATTGTCGACTTCAACGTCACTGCCAACGTAACAAATCTGACAGTTAACTCAGGGTCGGTTGGAAACGCGACGATTACGGTTAGAAGCTTGAACAATTTTTCAGGCAGCGTACAACTTACCGCCAACGTCGGTTCGAACGGAGTCACGCCGACCCTCACTCCAGCTGCGGTTACTCTCACCGGGGGTAAGTCCGCTAACTCTACTCTAACGGTCTCGATCTCCAGTAACACTCCCATTGGAAACTATACGATCAGAGTGATTGGAACAAATGGCGGACTCTCTCGCGAGGTCGATCTGATTATCAGGGTGAGAGACTTTAGGAGCGGCGCGATTCCTTCAACTCTCATTATCGGGTCCGGGTTAACGCGATACTCGAACGTCACTCTCACGAGTGTGAATGGATTCACAGGCACT
>VBBH01000049.1 GCA_005888695.1 Candidatus Bathyarchaeota archaeon | reverse complement strand
TCTTGACTGGTCCTCCCAGGCTCTTCTCATCCTGTGAAGGGTAGAAGTCATACCCCTGCATCGATCTTGTTATGCCGCTGTAGAGTCGGCGCAGCTTCTCAAGGCATTCCTGGGCCTGACCGAGCAGGACCGCTTTTAATCGAATGTCTTTCTCGCCGGTCACGTCAACAGCGTCGTACAATCTCCACGTCTCCCGGTAGGCTTGCAGATGCCTGTCCCACAACTCCTTGACCCAGCCTCGCATAAATTGCTCCATATCAGAATTCTCCCTGAACCATCGATCATTCTTCAACCTCATCTGAGCGATATGGTAATGCGCCACACTTCGAGGTATTCCTAGCGTCTCGGCTATCTCGTTCCGTGAAGCACCTCTAAGATGGAGCGTATAGATCTGTTCGCGAAGTTTTTCGGATTCTAATCTAGTAGTCAAATTGACTATCGCCTAGATGGTCGCCTCTCTGAGCTATTTCCCCTATGCCACTTTCTAGCGACTGTCACGATTGATAGTGGGACCGAAAAGTGGCATAATAGCTAAGAAGGAGGTTGAGCCCGATGGTCGATTGTTCTATTATTATGTGAAGGCTCCTCGTCGATACGAGAGAGTCCGGGACAGGGTCCTGATTGTTCTGGGAATGAATGGACCCCTGACAGCCTACCGTGTAGCCCAGGGTTGCAAAACAGGATTCTCATCAACGAAGAAGACGCTTAACGTGCTCAGACGATCGAACCTTGTCCAGGTCACCGCCCGGTCTACGATCGAGTCGACATTAGGGCTCCGTAGGACTAGGGCCGAGGCTTGGGATCTAACCCGGAGAGGACTCGAACGCGTTCTAAATCTAGCATCTAGTCACGATTGGATGATAGACATGATCGCTCAGAGACACGTCTTACAGGCATTAAGCCTGTATCCCCTGGCGAGAAAATAATGAGGCAAGGATAATTTCGGCAGGGTCTCCTGATCATATCTGAAAATATCCATATCTCTTTAAGCAATTGATTCGTTCATCAAAGGTAAGCAACATGACATTCAAGACTGGACAACAAATCTGGGTCGAGGGAGAAGTTAGGAGCGGCATGTTTCCATCAGAGAGAAGTTTCAAGGTCGCACTCCCACCACCAGATGAGAGAATCATTTCGGGGTTCGCATCTCAAGAATTTGTCCGGGAACCCAACAATGGCAATCAGGGCATGGTCGCTGTTTTCGTGTTCAGCAAGGCCGAGAAGGGACGGGTAGCCGTGCTATTCCCTGGTGAAATCCTAACTTCGACAAACCCAGTCCGAGTTCCCTTCGATTGGTTGATGAAACAAATCCACTAGTCCCTTTGATACTGTCTTTCAAGGATCTCAAGCTGGCTCTGAAAAAGGGCCAGATCAAATTCAACCCCGATATCTCCGAAGATCAGATCGGAATATCATCGATCGACCTTCGCCTCGGATACGTTTTCACACGTCTGAAGGAGAACCCAGGACTCGTGGTTCGGCCTGCGGCGGACGGATTCAACCCGACCGACATTGTCGAGCACGAGAACCTCGAAAACAAGAACGTCCTCGGAGAACAAGCGCTCTTCAAACTCCACCCTGGAGAGCTCAAACTAGCACTCACACTTGAAGAGGTCACAGTCCCGGGATCACTGGCGGCAAACGTCCAAGGAAAAAGCAGCCTGGCGAGATCCGGTCTAGCCGTACACATAACCGCACCACACATCCACCCGGGCTTTGTGGGAAGAATAACCCTAGAACTCTACAACCACGGCCCATGGGAACTGGAGTTCGTCCCAGGTAAGGACCTCATATGCCAAATAATCTTCTTCAAAGTCACAAGGAGTGTCCCTGACCAACTGATCAAGTCGCTAGGGACATACATGAAACAGCCCACGGCCACCCAGAAAGATCGCTTGGCAAAGGAGACCATGCAAAGACGAAACCTGCATCAACGTCACGTCAAACCCGATCCTCTCAGCGCTTCGCCAAGATGTCTCGTACCAAGTCGGGGACTCCTCATAACCCTCTAAAGGTGCTCGTAGGAAGTAGCAAACACCCAAAACGTATGGCAGTTCGGAAGTTAGCGCTCGACGACAAAGTGTATCCGAACGACCCGATATTTACTCATCTTACGATTGCCCCTAAGACTGGTAAAAAGGGACGCGTGTCCGTGGACCATGACAAGTATCTTTACAGCAAGCCTTAGCTTTTCATCGCATACGATACTCTCGCTCTCCAATCTCTTCGAACATCTCGTTGAACTTACGAGCAATCATTTTCGACACCTTGGCAAGTTCCCCAGCGGTTCTAGGTCTTGCGCTCTGGGCCCTGAAGCGCCGCTGTATTCTCCGATTGGAAATAAAATACTCGGTGTGTCTTGCCTCAGACAGTTCTTCGAAGCTCAACGGAATCTTAGCTACGCTGTCCTCTATCTCGTTCCAATCCACCCGGAACATCTTCCTAACCCTCCTCCTCGTAGCCGCGGGGACCCCGTAAACGAGTTTTTGTATGGGACCGAGATAGCCCACACTCTTCCGTCCTCCAGGTCGGCCCTTCCCTGTGCCTTTTACGACGTAGACGTATCGCGTTGAGCCAACCTTCTTGATCCTGACGAACATCAGAGTCGACTGAGTAGAGGGATGTTGGTCCTAAATAGACTACTTGGATCTTCTAGCAAGTCCAAGCCCAACCAACAGTCTTGTTCCCGATTCGACTTCAGTGTTCGAAAGCTTCCAACCAAACCTCCGACTCGATTGGACCGCTTCTTCCGTCGAGATTTCCGTACCCTTCTGAGAGAGGAGAAAGTAGACCTTGGCAGCCCATGATAGGGCGTTAACATTATTTTTCACTATCCTCTCGGATCTCTGGACAACTTCACGAACCTCTGCAGCTTTCTCCGGTTCCTTCTTCGTCACCTCGTTGAACAATTCTAAACCGTCATCCGTCAAAGAGTAGGTGTACATGGTTCTGTTGAACCGAGTCTGCCTAGCTTGTTCTTCCACGTAACCTGCAGAGACGAATTCGCCTAGGAGTCCATGAAGAAGAGAGCTGTAAGGTCCATAATAGTGAGGTCTGTAACCAAGCATCAGACCAGTTCTGAGAGAAGCGAAGTAAGTGAGCTTCTGTATCGCGGTCCGTCCTTCGACTGGCCCAGCTGAACTGCCCAGCACGACCAACAACAGTTCAGGGGGTTGGATTATTTTCCACCGTAGCGTCAACTAAGTCGGGTGTTTTTTATTTAAAGAATAGTGACGGAAAAATGGTCTGATGGGCATCGATAACCGAAAGATAATTTTCTGTCGCATCCCAATCACATCTGAAATACCCGTGAACGCGGATTAGTAATATCGTGGTTTGCAAAAGTCCAAAATGTGGAGCCCACTCCTAATCGCTAAGACGACCAACTCTCTGCCCCAGCCCATGGGATATGTTAGCTGTCTCACTGCGCTTTCACCTTCGCCTTCGTATCTAGGATCTTCTCGCACTGCAGACAAACGAGGTTCTTTCCAGGAATCATATGTCCCGGGGCCCATTCCATCAGCATCCATTTACTCTTAGTGTGGTTGCATGAGTCCTGCAACTGGGAAAGCCGGACTCCGAACTCCCGCCTTAGTTCTTCGGCTGTTGTCTCATGCTTGATCAAGACGAGTTCTTTCGGATTTCCGTCTTTCTCAATTTCCACAACGCCGGTAAAGCGGCCTTTGACAATTTTTGCGTAAGCCTCTAGCCAAGCATGGCAGTCTCCACAGCTCATGTGGACTGGGACCTTGCCCGCGAACATGAGCGGGACATCGCTCAGATATTCCTTGGTCCGGCGAAAGCTGCCAAAGTCGGAAATGCTCCCGACTTTGTGCCTTCGTTCCTCTTCAGGTACTGTCTCTATCTTGCGGTATTGCAGAAACTCGCCTTTCTTCCAGTG
>VBBH01000189.1 GCA_005888695.1 Candidatus Bathyarchaeota archaeon | reverse complement strand
TCACGTCATCGAATATCAACACGTTATCCACGTAAATGTTCACCGAGGAAGCGATTACGTTTGTCGCAAAGATTCTCAGATTCTTATCATGTTCGGCTCGTTGCTGGATCCTATTGATTTCTGAACCTTCAAGGCCTCCGTGAATGTAAACACCGCCATAGCTGCTGGCATACCTTTCGACCAGGCGTCTTGTGGGAAGGAAAACTAGCCAGGACTCATCGCGGGGCTGCGAATCAAGGATGAGCGATAGAATCCTGAACATTTGATTGTGGTCCTCTGCCATCTCCACCTCGAGCTCGACGGGATATCTGTTGCCGCTCATTCGATATAGTTTTGAGATTCCCAGGAACGATAGGAATTCTTGTGGATCGATTGTGGCGCTCATGACCCGAAAGAGATTCCTTGCTCTGGGTTCTCGCTTCTTTGCGAGTGACATGCAGAGTTCCAGTTGAGAAGACATCTGGTGGCTTTCATCAAAGTAGATGGACGAGTCAGAGATCGAGTCCTCGGCCAGCATTCTCAGTAAGACGCCGTCCGTGACGATCTTGATCTTGCCACCGAGATTGATCTTAGTGTCCTTTGTAATGACTGATAGTTCATTCCCTAGTTCTGGATGAAGGGCTTGGAGCGAATAGTAGAGAGCGTTGCACGCGGCCCTTGAGGGCTCCCGGATGACGATCTGCCTGTTACCTTTGGACAATTCGTATTCGTGAATCGGGGTTACAGTGCTCTTTCCCGTGCCGACGTTGCCGATGATTACGAAATGGTCCGAGAAGTCTATCGAGTCAAGGATTGAGAAGATCGGAAGTTTTGGCCCTGGATCTTCGTTGATTGTTTCTTGCGCTTGACCCTCTCCTCCTTCCTCTAGCATGACTCGTAAACGGTGACTCTAATGAACACTGGGTCCGCAGAAAACTATTCGAAGCCGATTCCCGAACGAATCGGGTTGAAATCATCCAGGTTTGGTTTTTTGCTAGCCCAGATGTGTTATTTGTATCAGGTTGCCAACGGTATCATCAAAACGGGCTATCGTTGAGCCGGGTGTCTTTGTTGGCTCCATGGTGAGTTTCACACCGAGTTTTTTCAGTCTCTGGTATTCTTTCTGAACATCGTCAACGAAGAACATAGATGCGGGAATCCCTTGTTTGTAAATGGATTCTTGGTAGGATTTGGCGGCAGGGTTGTCGTTCGGCTCGAGAACCAGCTGAGGCCCATTCGGCTCTTCAGAGGAGACGACTGTTAACCATCTGTATTGACCCGCGGAAACATCGGTCTTCTTGACAAAGCCTAGTGTCTTCGTATAGAAGTCAAGTGCCTTGTTTTGATCGCTAACAAATATACTGGTTAGTTTGATCTTCATAATTCCTCATTTTGTCCGAGACTCCTTTTTAAGCGTGTTTCTCTGATCATAACAAACGAGGGGTCATTTTTTCTACGAAAACCTAACGTGCTCAGCCTTGCTGAACCCGCATGCTAGGCGTCGCTTCCCTGTTACTCTTCAACGAGCTCTAGCGAAACTCTGACTCTCTTGCCAACAGAAAGGTTCGCTGCCTGAGCACGAAGCAGACACGGGACATCCAGTCCTCGGATCGAAGCTCCAGGTAGCACACTTATTCCGACCACGATGAGATTTCGAGGGTCTGCCCAATCCAATGTGGTGCTCACCATATGGCAATCCTTCGCCACAAGAATTTCTCAAGAGCATATCGAAAATCTTAGAATTGTGCTCGTCCTCCGAATCATGCGTCAAGGACGATGGAGAAATGTTCGAAACGTAATCCGGTCAAAAACTTAGTCAGCAAAATCCTTTATGCTGATTTCCATTTTAGGTATGGAACGAACATGCTCGATACCTCTGTGATTCGGATTCTCTCGGGGCTTCTGGCGATCATCTTATTCGTAAGTTACATCCTATTCTTTGGAGCTTTCACCCGGAAAAAGCAGGATCCAGGTTCTGTCAGAGCCTCAAAGCCGACAGGCTTCATTCTCATGAATGTATGGCTCCTTTTGGGTTCTTTACCGATCATCTTCTATGTTCTGGGGGCGGCGGTGCCGGGATTGGTTTACGGGACGCCTCTCAACCTTTCTTTCTACGGTGCGGACTTTCTCCAGCTCTTCTCTGTCTTTCTCGTATTGTTTGCACCGATTATTTTTCTCTGGAGCGCCCGGGTCTTGGGACAATACATGAGGCCCGAGATAGAGGTCAGGGAGAAACATGAGCTAGTGACCAGGGGACCGTATTCTCATATCAGACATCCAACGTACACCGGCACTCTACTTGTGGACTTGGGAGCCACTCTTCTCTTCCTCAACATAATTCTTGTACTAGGATTTTTAGCTCGCGTCGCCATTTCGTACAAGAGAGCGGTCCTAGAGGAAGAGCTTCTTTCGTCTCCAGATGGATTCGGAGAATCTTACAAGCAGTACATGCAGGGGACGGGCAGATTTCTGCCGAAGCTAACAAGACGCCGCACACCCCGCTAGTCGCAACACAGAATCGAAACTCGCGGGCAGAATACAAGCAGGTTAGAGTGACTCATCTCTAGTCCCAGCTCTATATCGCAAATCTTGGATCAAACACGGTCACCGTTGCCCCCACGAGAGACCAATCAATCCCCGGTAGAACAATTAATTGTGCACGAAGTCGATACGATTCCTGCAGAATAATAATACCTGATTCGAACGTCGAATCACGAATGCTGGTTAACCGCTCGCGAACGAGGAACAGACGTTGAGGTAGCTACTCTTCAACGAGCTCCAGTGAAACTCGGACTCTCTTGCCAACGGAAAGTTTTGCTGCTTCATCTGCGGGAACAAGCCACTCTTCAACGTGAGAACCAAGCACACCAAGGCCGCCCGGTCCTCCAATCAAGGCCCCAGGGATCAGACCCCTGATTTGCTGCGCTATTTGTTCGGTCATTTCGCTTTGAACGATTCCGATGATTGAGCCGTTCTTTTCGACTTTCATGCCTAGACCATCCGATGATGACGGGGATTCTTAGGCGGCGATGTCGTCCATCGTCATTACCGAAAGCTTATCGGACTTCTTAGCCAAATCCGAGACGCGGTCGCCTATCAGGAACTTGACGTTCTTGCTCGCGGCAAGGTCCAGCAACCGTTGGGTCACGACACCATCGAAGACCACAGTATGAGCATTATCCATTGACGGGATCTTCTCCGCTAATTCGCTTACCGGCATGCGCGCAACTTCCTTGCCGGTCTCGTCGAATACTCGAGCCTCTAATGTTCCCCTGAGTTCCTTCGCCGCCTCGCCTATCGGGGCTGGAAGCTGGACCTTTTCCGTCGGTGTGGTAATAGGTGCTGCCGCGGTTGGTTGCGGCGGTAATTCGAAGGGTTCCCGTTCTCGTTGAGGCTCCCGCTCACGGTCCCTTTCTCTGTCTCTCATGGGCGGACCTCGGCGTTCGAAATAGGGACGCTCCCTACTCTCGGGACGTTGCGGTCCCCTGTTGTCCTGTCTCTGGTAATCTTGACGCTCTCCTGAACGCTCTACTGGTCGTGCCTGGTTGATCGGGACACGTTCCCTTAGTAGTCTGAGGACTTCTTTCGGTGTGAGTTCTTCGACCTCCCTGCCGTAAGGAGCACGGGCTACATAGTCAATGTCAGCGACTTGTTGCAATTCTTTGAGTATCAGGTCCCCAGCCCGGTCCCCGTCTAGGAACGCGGTGACTTCCTTGTCCTTTGTCAGTTTGATTATTGTGTCCGGGACCTTGGTCCCGTTGAGCGCTATTACGTTCTTGACTCCGCATTTCATGAGGAGTATGACGTCGGCTCTTCCCTCGACGAGCACGAGAGTACCGCCTTCAACCTCTGGTCCTGCCGGTAGCTTGTCCGGTCCGTATTCGATAATGTCTATTCCTCGTAGGCTCTGAGCTACGTCCTTAACGACCTCCTCGGTGCTGGGGGATGATTCGACTACCCATTTCCTGAGAATGTCCTTCGCCTTGGTCATTATCGACTGGCGTTTAGACTCCCGGACGTCCTCGACCTTTTCCAGGGATATCTTGGCTTCGCATGGGCCTATCCGGTCCACGCTTTCAATGGCTGCAGCTATGATGGCGGTTGAGACCTTGTCCAGGCTTGAAGGGATAACGATCGCGCCTGTTGTAAGATCCTTCTTGCTTTCTAGATTGATCTCTATACGGCCGATCCGACCGTTCTTTTGTAGTTCTCTTAGGTCAAGGTCTGGGCCGAAGAGTCCTTCTGTCTGGCCAAAAACGGCGCCGACAACGTCCGGCTTTTCTACTACGCCTTGAACCTCGAAGTGTGCTTTTACGATATACTTTGTAGTTGATGCGTACTGTGAAGTTTCGACCATGTAATTCTATCCTCCAATTTCATTCATACCTTCTATTTCGTTTTGGGTTTCTGTTCAGCTTATCCGTCCTTCAGTCCCTCCATCTCGGAGGGTTGTAAGGGTGATACTCTGCGCCTCTAAAAAGTGGAAACTTCGACTATTAAAGCCTCGTCTAACGGGTTGTCCTGTCAGGCCGTATCGATAAGCTAGTCATAGCTATTAGCCAGCAAAGGCATCCATCTGGAATAGGATAGGGACCAAGAAGATTATGCCCCGTAAAGAGGTCAGGGTTGGCGTTAACGGGTTCGGAGTCATTGGCAAACGCGTCGCCGAAGCCGTAACCAAACAAGACGACATGAAACTCATCGGGATTTCTGATATTACGCCTGATTATCGGGTGAAGATGGGGCAGCATAAGGGGTATCCTATCTACGTCTCGATCGCTGAGAAGCTGCCGGAGATGAAGGCGGCTGGAGTACAAGTCTCCGGGACCCTGGGAGACCTCTTGAAACAAGTAGACGTGATCGTTGATTGTACACCTGCAGGGATTGGCGCCAGAAACAAGGCCACCTACGACAAGGCCGGGGTGAAATCCATATTTCAAGGCGGAGAAAAGCATGAACTTACCGGAAGGTCGTTCGTTGCACAATGCAATTACAAGGAGAATCTGGGCGCAGAATCAACCAGGGTCGTAAGCTGTAACACTACAGGGATTTGTAGAGTCGTCGGCTCCCTAAGCAAAGGACTAGGAATCGAAAGAGCCAGAGTGGTATTGTTCCGTCGAGGAACCGATCCATGGGAGAGCCACAAGACAGGACTGATCAATACAGTAGTTCCCGAGGCGCATATTCCGTCTCATCAAGGACCAGACGCAAAGACGGTCCTCCATGACCTAGACATTAGGACAATGGCCGCGCGTGGTCCCTTCAACATTGGACACATGCACTTTGCAATGATCCAATTGAAAGATAGTTTCAACAAGAAAGATGTCTTGAAAGTATTCCAAGACGCTCCACGACTAGCCCCAGTGCGTGCTAGCGAGGGCGTCGATAGTATGAACGCTGTTTCAGAAGTTATGCGTGATCTGGGACGTCCACGCGCGGACATGTGGGAGGTGGTGTACTGGGAAGATATTCTCGATGTGGTGGATGGAGAATTGAACATGGTCTACCAGGTACACAACGAGAGTATCGTGGTCCCAGAAAACGTGGACGCGATCCGAGCTCTGACAGGTGTCGAGGGAGATTGGAAAGCATCTGTTGCGCTGACAGACAAGAGTCTTGGAATAACGCACACTTTCATCTAAAACAGTCACCGCGAAATCCATAAATTTACCGTAACTTCTCTAGACACGTACGGCCGAAGCACCGACGTTTTATGAGTGTATGTTAAGCCCTAAATTGAGACACGTCACGATGGCCCTCCGTCCTCCAGCAATGCAACGATCGGTCCAAGTACAAATTGAAAACCTGGGTCTACGTGTTCGGCGAATTTCCGGAAACATGATGTACCAGTGCCAATTTTGTTGATTGGATTGCTGCCGGAAAACAGGTCCTCCACGTGATGAGAGTATTAGTCGCCTGTCCGACGCGCTACGATCCACATTTCAGCATGGACAATGGATCGATGGCAGATCTCTTTTCCCATTCTGCACCTACTCAGCGGCCGAACCCACCGGGCTTGCCAATACAAGCGAGGATTTTACTGTCATACCCCCTGTCGAACTCTTCGAGAAGAGTTGCTGACATGTGGATGGCCGCTCTGGCGATCCTCGACTTTGGGATCACGATGACCGTAGCGCCGTCGGTCCAATGTGGCAGATCTTCCATGGACTGAGGTTGAGCCTGAAGGTAAGATGGTCCCTTTGGACCAATCGGGCGATATCGGCCCGCATCCTTTTCTTGCACACTTCGGGCGCATGGACTGCCTCTGACGCTCCCCCGAACCAAACGTTATCCACGAGACCCGAGGGCCCGGTCCTGCCAAGGGCTTGGAACAAGAAATCAGATGGGGAGGCCGCAAAGTCCAGCTCGTGAGAGTTCGCAAGGCGAGCGGCGGTCCTGAACTCGTTTTCCCATTCGAGAAGACGGGCCTTCACATAGCCTTTCATCCAGGACTGAATCCTCACCTTCGCGAGGGCAATAGAGAAGGCAATCGGAAGGGTGTGATACTAGCCGAGATAGATATGGACGCAATCAAAGGGTGACAGAAGAAGATGTCAAGTCAATGTTCCATTATCCCGACCATCGTTGGGAAGTCGTCGTGATTCCACTGGATTCGATTTCGGATCTTGAGAAGATTGGTACACGCCTCTCAGAGCCACCTTATGCGTATGAGGTCCTACTGAAGAAGCGCACAATCTTCGTTATGCAAGGCAGACGCTTACACGAATTCGTGAGAGAGAATCCCGGCGAATATGTGATCATGGACGAGGACTCGATCTTGTTCTACGGTCCCGGGCTTGAGCATCTAGGTCCGTTGAACTTTGAGCGTAGGCCAAAGAACCAAAAGATTGCCAAGCTATTCGAACTATACAACGCCTTGCGTAAGCGTATCGAATCGCTTCGCGAATCCCATCTGAACCTTCCGCAGCCTTCGGAGACAGAAATTTCTGAATGGCGAGCAAGAATAGACCTTGTCGCCTCCGAGACCAAGGTCTATCGCTGGAACAGGAAGACTGGGGCTAGGGAACTACACATAGCTTCAAGGACGTTCTGACGATGAACCAACCTAGTTGAGTATGGCAAAGAACGTTCTCAGCCGTCTGCGGCAAGTGGCGGGCTGGGCTCTCATCATCGTCGGATCGCTATTCCTGCTCGTGACGATCATTCCATTCGTACAAGGGAACCTGCCAGCTGGGATCGCCGGACTGGTAATCTCCACAGCATTCCTATGGCCAGGCACTTGGCTACTACAAAGACCGAAGAGAGTAATCGCGCTAACCAATCGTACCCTCAAAGGCGGCCCGTATCTTCAAGGGCGTGACCTCAGAATTCCGTACATTCTTGGAGCAATT
>VBBH01000188.1 GCA_005888695.1 Candidatus Bathyarchaeota archaeon | reverse complement strand
CAACACACTAGGCTTGATAGCTGGTGTCCCGAACAACCAATCTAGCGCCGCATCACTAGTAGTCGGATTGGGGAGCGTGTTAGGCGCTTTCACGCTCGGACGAGGAACCCTGCGACGGTTGACCGAAGGTATGTTCACGCTGAGATATCCGAACGCTTTCTTCAGCCAACTCGTTGGAGCAGGTGCGGTGGAATTGGCAAGCCAGTTCGGCGTCCCTTTGGCAATTACTGAGACGGTTTCGTCCGGTATCATAGGATCAGGCTTGGGTAGGAAGATGAGATTCATGAATACTAGAAGCGTTTTCGTGATCGTGACCAGTTGGGTGATGTCGCCGGTCATCGGATTCGCAGCAGGCTACATTCTGAGAAGTCTAATCTGACATAATCAGAATTTTCCGTGCAAAACTTCCTTCTCAAACGTCAACCGATCCTGATACCATTTCTGGCTAGGAGTGTGGAATTCCAGTCTCGGGGGATTGGATAAGAAGCTGCCCTGTAAGAAGGCGGCCTCTTCACCACCAGTTGCAAGGAAGCAGTGACCATTGCCGTTCCATGAAGTAGTCTGGCTCTCGCCCGCTATCTTTGCGGCTAGATTGTCAGCCAATACCTCGGCTTGTCGTATCGCGAAGACGCCTGCTTTTGGAAGGAACGGAACGTGTCCATGTGCCGTCTCGACGGAAGTCACGTCCCCGAGTCCATAGACATTCTCGTATTTCGTCGTCAACGTCTGAGGATTAATCGGGACCCAGCCAGACGAGTCGGTAAGTCCTGCTTCAACGATTGGTTTCGGACACACATGAGGAGGCACCGCGTACAAGAGATCGTACTGAGCTTCACCGTTGTCAAATATGATCCGATTCTTCTCAATGCGCTTGAGAACAGTTTTCGGTTTGTAGGATAATCCGCGGTTCTCCAATAGTTTCAGCATCTGCCTCCCTATTACTGGACCGGCCGCGGGAAGAGGCTGAAGTTCAGGGGTGAAGATTTGGACTGTACTCTTTCTGCCGGTTGATCGGAGGTGTTGCTCTAGTAATAATGCCGCTTCGTATGGTGCTGGTGGACACTTGAAGGGTATTCTAGAAATCGCGACGACCAGTGTTCCGCCTTTGAAGTTTTGAACATGGTCTCGGAACTTTACGGCATGTTCCAAATCATATGAATGATTGGCGTATTCCTCGAAGCCTGGAATTAGACTGGTTGCATATTCTGCGCCGGTTGCGATGATCAAATGATCATAGGAATAATCGCCGGTTTTGGTCTTGACAATCTTCTTCTGAATACTGATCTTTTCGACCGAGGCGTTCACAAGATCTATTCCCTTTCGTACGAGGGGACGAAGACTCCTTTGAACCTCAGAAGGCTTCCGCCATCCCATCATTACCCACTGGAAGGCTGCCGGAAGTTGCAGGTTCTGTCTAGGTTCGATAACCCTGATGTTCGCATGCTTCCTCACCTTGCCAGCTAGTCTGACCGCAAGGGTAGATCCTCCTAGTCCACAACCAAGGATCAAAACATTCGTTTTCTGGCTGGCCATTATTAGTTCCAAAGGCTCCGGAGTACCTGACGGATCATCGGCGCTGCGCAGATAACAGTTTGTAACGATGCTAGAATAGAGCCCTAGCTAGGCGGGCAAGAACGGAGGAACAGTAGGATGCTTCAGTATTCGAGATCCTAGTTTGTGATTGCCGGAACTAACGGGAATTCGCCCTTAGTCCTTCCAAGTCTCAAGAGGCGCAATTGTTTTCGTGCCTCAATGTGGCAAAAGTCGCATAGGCGGACGCTGTCTTCACCGGGTTCTGGCATGAACCAGGCCGTTTCTTCAATAGGCTTGCTATCCTTGCACCAGGCGCACTCGATTGTCCCTTTCGATTCGGGAGCTACGTGCATAGACAAGAAGGACAATAGTATACCATAGCATAGATAAGTTTAGCTCGACGCCGAGATGTCAATAACCCCTTCTTAAAGGCCAGACGTCGAACTTTGTTCTAAGGTCTCATGAGGCACCCCCCCCTTTGGTCAGCCCCATATTGCTGAGAGCAGTTGCCACGCGTTTGGCCGTGATAGCAATAATTGGTTAGGTTAAGCTCGGGGCTCGCCGCGACTATCGCGGCAGGAATACTCTTCGGAACAAGCATCCCAATCATCAAAATGGGACTGGATCACCCCATACCCACCCTCTCTTTTGCCAGTCTACGATTCCTCATCGCCGCCTTATTGATACTCCTATTCTTCCGGCAAAAGGGATGGGTAGAAAGATCCATCTTCTCATCCCGGAAAATGTGGGGGATTGGAATATTGAACATGCTCGGCTACGTATTACAATTCGAAGGACAAGCCTTAGCGACCGGTTCCGAAGCGGCCTTGATAATTGGAACAGCCGCCTTGATGATCCCTTTGATCGCCTGGATAAGCCATCAGGAGAGTTTTAGACCCTTGAAATCAGGAGGTGTGATCGTAGGCTTTCTCGGTGTCGGATTATTAGTCGCGGGACAAGGTCCATCCAACTCGACTGGATCGTCACATCTGCTTGGAGATCTCTTACTCGCAACGACAGCTGTCACAATAGCATTGGTATTCATCTATTCGAAACCGCTCGCGATGGAGCGAGGAGATCGAGCAGTGACAGGTGGGATTGTCCTGACAACAAGCCTTCTGTTGTTGCCCTTTGCCCCATTGGGACAAACAGCTCAGACAATTTCGGACCCGACAGCCTGGTCCTATATTCTCGTGCTTGCAGTATTTGGAACGGTAGGCGCATACTATTTCTTTTCCAAGAGCGTAGAACGAGTATCGCCGACCGTCTCGTCGATAATCCTCCCGATCGAAGTAGTAGTTAGTACTATTCTCTCGGTGCTAATCTTTCACGAATCATTCACACTGGCCTCCGGCGCCGGTGCAGTTCTGATAGTCGCTGGAGTAGGACTCGTATCACTGAGTCGATGAAAAAGAGAATTGGGGCAGCAAAGACCCCACTAGGTTTTGACTAGTCTTACAGGTCTACTGTGGTGCGCCACATGTGGGGCACTTGCTAGAGCCCGCTTGCATAAGGCCTTGACAGTACTTGCAACGGCTGTTCGAGGCCGCATGTTGTGGAGGCATCTGAGGTGGGTATCCAGGAGCGGATCCTGGCATTGGCATCGAACCCGGCGGCATGTACGGTTGCTGCCCATATCCCTGTGGACCATACGGTTGACCATACTGTTGCGGAGGTGGCATCGGCTGACCATACTGGCCGTATTGAGGTCCGTATGCTTGCTGTTGCATGTACTGTTGTTGAGGCTGTTGCATGTATGAGACGCTACTGGGCGGAGAGAAGCCTACTGATACGTCGCCGGTAATGTCAGGGCGGCCCTTTACGGCTACGACACCTTTGAGACTGTTTTGTATCGAGCCTCCGGAGTGGGTGGCTCTGCAGACTGGCATTCCAACACTGAATGGAAATGTCCTCTCTCCATTCCCGAAGTCTGTGGGTCCGGAGACCCGGACGTTGTCGGAGAATAGAGTGTTGGTCTTATGTTCCATCTGGTTGATACGTTGGTTGTTGATGACTACTTGGACCATCTCTTGGTAGTGCTCGTTGACGCGGGCTTCCACTCTGACCTCTTCGGCAGGAATGTAACCTTCCTTGCTGTCGATGTGCACCTTTCCTGTAACGGCCTCTCCTTCTATGAATGTCGGTTTGTCGAGCGATATCCACACCTTTGCTTTCATCGGAACTAATCTTTTCAGAAAACTCATTTGTTTGATCGTTGCTCCGTTAAATGATTCTTCGGGTGAAAATACGGATTGACCGGGCCGCCTATCAAGGAAGCGTAACCTATCTGTTGCAAGATGGGAAACGGGTGGCTTTCGGCGTAAGGTTTTTTCCATCCCTCTTCGGAGGAGAGAAAGCTCTTCAAGACGCCTGAGATGTATCCTCGTCGGAAGCGAGCATCGATGCATGGGAACCAAGAGACAACTACAACAACACGGGAGACTCAAGAGCCCAATTCGTCCCAGTCAAAGAGTGATGATCAGGTGAAAGGTCCAACTTCAATGGAACAGACCGGACCTCCTGAGGTAGAAGAGGAGCTGCAGAAGGAACGGGAAAAATCGGAAGACTATCTTAGACGACTTCAGTATCTACAAGCTGA
>VBBH01000187.1 GCA_005888695.1 Candidatus Bathyarchaeota archaeon | reverse complement strand
TAGCCCTATCTTATCAAGAGTGAAACACTGTTCCAACAATTGTCGGAGGATCGAAACAACTCGATCGTTCCGGCCTGAAAGACCCGAGGTCCATGCCGGTAGCGTCGAACCTCTTACAAGCCTCATAGACAATACGTCGGTTGACTCTCCTAAGAGTGACGGAGCAACACCCTCCGCGTTAGCTTTGCGGTGCAATTGAGCCTCCGAGATCATACTCGGTCGATTGGCATCGGTTCGTCTAATCTTTAACGCAACCCTTGTCTCATCTTTCAATTCTCCTTTGACGACTATCCCTACGCACCCTTTGCCGAGAACAGAAAGACCATTGATGCTGGATGATCCCGTGAAGACGATCCTCTCCACACCTAGCTTGTCTAGTTGGTCGATCCTAGATCTCACATTGATGCCGTCAGGCCCTGGATAAGCGATCACATCTCTGTACGGTTTGACCGCGAGATCTTCCAGAGACACTTCCATCTCTGCGGCTAGCTTGCTTTCAACCATCTTGGCTTGCCCTCAATAAAGGTCCAAAAGGCCTCGCGAAAACCCCGATCAGTTCCCACCAACTGAACGATCTTTTCGTTCAGAAGATAACGAGCTCTGTTGCTTAACCCAGGCTCCAAATGACTAGGAAGTGAGATGTTCATCTTTCTAGCGCCGACGACCGTTCTCAAAAAGTCGTCAGCCGACCTGAATTCCCGTCGTTTCTCAACCATCCAGCGTTCACCTTCAATCCATGGTCCACGGACCGTATCCTTAGCAGTGGCATGTTTGACAATGAAGGATCTGCTTTCCGTCAGTCTTTCTACAGGAGGTCCCTGGCGCACAACCATTGGAGGTAGTGAGGCCTCATGCAACTCAAAGAGTACAGCACTACGCTTCTCTTCATCACTCCATACCTTCGACCTGACTACCTGAAACTCATTCCTCTCCAAGAGTTCCGTCAGTGCTCCTTCCAGCCTGTACAATTGTCCCCACAGAATATCAGGGACCATCTCTTGATGCTGGAACGACACCGCAAGAATATCGGCCCCTGACAGTCTCATCTTCCTCCTGATGTCAGCAGTCGTCCGGGGTCTGAACGGGCCCGGATAGAAGAATTGCTTCCCAGGTCGTTCCAGTAATTCTCTTGATGCTGCAACAAAACTCCACAATCTCTCCGATCTGAGAGCTGCCGCAAGATTTCTCTCCGGATCGACAGGATCCACCACAACCAGAGGATTATCCTGAAACTTCTTCCTCGCCTCCCCTAACCTTCCCTCATAGACTCCCTCGATATCGATCACAGAACTTGTCTTCCACTGTCCCGCGCTCACCAAGAGTTTCGGGAAGGACTTGTAATACAGCGCCAGAGTCTCAGCTAGCATTCCACTGAAACCGCCAACCTTGATCTCTGCCCCGTACACGTCTATACCCATACAGAATCGTTTGAGTAATCGCGCCTGGAGACGAGTTTCCTCAGTTAGTTTCGAATTCATGTACTCTTTGTGGTAAGGCGTCCTATCGGTAGCACTCAACCATTTTCCCTTCTCCACCCTGTAGCAGGGTACGACGTTTACCCGAACATTGTCGATGGTGATTAATTCCAGGAAAGGATGCTCCGCGTAACGCTCGATTACCTGATAATCGTTGAACTCCTTACGCAGCAAAGGTAAGACCCGGTCGGTCCATTCAGATCTCTCCACACTCGGCGGAAATTGGACGAAAACATCCAAGTCCGCTTGTCCATGCAGCCACGTATCCTTGGCCATAGACCCCTGAAGGGAAGCGATCCCGTCCAACCTTGCGGTCTCAACCGTCTTCTGTGTCCGCTCAAGTAGAGCACTCGAAAGCTCCTCCATTCTCCTTCTCTCAGCCGGAGTTGGAATAACCCTCCTGCCAATCTCGGAAAGCAGTGATGCAAGCTCTTTACGCATGATTGTCGACTATGGCTCGCAGTGTTGGGGTATTTGAAATCGAACGAAAAATTCACTGTCCCTGAGGGCATGCAGTCGGGTTCGGAGACCCGCAATTCCCTTTCGAAAGGACGATTCTAAACGGAAACTATCATTCGCCCTTGACCTCATACAGCGTATGATACTCCGGACTACCAGGACGAAGGATGCTTTGCTTCAGTCTCACCCTATCAGCGACAAAGCTTCCGAAAGAGTTCTCTGTCAATCCTTCCAAGAGTTTCGCTAATTCCTCGCGCTTTCTCCCGGTGCGGACCCTAGCGATTGTTATGTGCGGGCTGAACCTCCGGGTCTCTCTAGCGAAACCTAGCTTGGACATACCCTCCTCCACATGATCGTAGATATTCTCTACCTCTACTGAGCCTGTTCCGATCCCGACCCAGATTATGGTGATACGACTCATACTCGGAAAAGCTCCTACCCCACTCAATTCTAAGGTAAAGGGAGAAAACTTCAGACCACTCAAGACCTCCCCGATCTTGGACAACATCTCCGGCGGGACATTTCCAAGAAACTTCAGTGTCACATGCACGTTCTCGCCTCCCACGATCTTCAAATCCGCTCCTACATTCCTCAACGAGCTCTGTACTGCCCGGACCCCGGATAGTATCTTCGGGTCTTCAACGTCGATTGAGATGAAACTGCGGATTTCTTCTTGCATGATGTTTTGCTAGTGATGCAGGATTATACAATGTTTAAGCGATATAACCCGGCCGCATTCCAGTCGAGCTTAGGAAGAAGGATGCGATCACAAACACCTCATCGAAAGAGGGCCAAACCGTCAGAGAAGACCTTAGTTGTGTTAGTGGGAATGCCGGGAGCCGGCAAGAGCTTGGCTTCGTCAGTTGCCAAGCAATTTGGAATGCCGGTTTTCGTCTCAGGAGACATCATACGCCTCGAAGCGAAGAAGAGGGGGCTTGAACCGACAAGGACCAATCTCGGCCGGCTGATGCTTGAGATTCGGAGGAAGGAGGGAATGGGGGCGGTCGCTAGGAGAGTCTTGCCGTTGATCGAGGAGGCAGTTTCTCCAGTGGTCGTCTATGAAGGGGCAAGGGATATGGAAGAAATAGAGGAACTCAGGAAATATCACACTGTCTTCAGCGTAGCGATTCACGCGTCGCCGCAGTCTCGTTATCGGAGACTTCTTCGTCGGAAGAGACGAGACCAACCCACGAACTGGCAACAGTTTCTGGAGAGGGATGAGAGAGAACTCAATGTTGGCCTCGGACGGGTGATTTCTCTTGCGGATCGTATGATCGAGAACGAGGAAACGAAGGACCAGCTGAGGAGGCAGACTCGACGAGTCTTGAAGAGAATACGGGGATGACTGATTCCGGGTCGGACAACATCATAGTTGAGGCGGTAGTAGAGGTGCGACCATCCGAGGACATTGAGAAGGTGAAGAAAGCCTTGTCAAAAGTGATTACTGGTCCAATAGATGTTGTCGAAACGGGTCAGAACAGATTCGACCTTCATTTGCAGAGCAATCAACGTTCGTCTCTTGAGAAGTTGAAAATGATAATTCAACGTGACCGAATCAGGACTGCGGCGCGGGCTGTCCTGAACAGGCACATAGAGGGCGAGACGTTGGAGGTGTACCTGAACAAACAGGTAGCTTACGCAGGCCACGTCTCTTTTTCGCAGCCCGAAGGGGAGTCCCCTCTCGGCCCCATCCGCTTGGTAATTAGGTCGAGCAATCTAAACAATGTAGTGAATTGGCTCACGAGTGGCAGCTGACAGAGTCCAATGAAAATACGGTACGGCGTTTCTACGCTATTCGCTTTGGGGGAATGCTTCGGGAACCTTGTTAGGATAATCCAGCCGTCAAGGGTGCATACTCACGATAATGATGGTCGACAAGACCAGCATTTGGCAGTCGGTGCCGGAAATGTCGATTGGAAAGAATGCGCTGCTTTGTTGAGGGAGAACAATTTCAACGGAACCGTCGTTGTGGA
>VBBH01000048.1 GCA_005888695.1 Candidatus Bathyarchaeota archaeon | reverse complement strand
ATGAGCCGTCGGGCTTCCAGGCGATCAATCTTAGAGCTGTCGTGACTGGTTGCCCGATCAATGTCATAGTCCCATTCTGATACTTGTACACCTGTCCACCGAACGAGGTCACAAGTGCATACGCGGGTGGATTGGAAGAGGTTCCATTGATGTGGAAGGTGACAGTTGTGGAATGGCTCAACGAACCACTTGTACCGTTAACGGTTACACTGTATGATCCTGTCGTTGCCCCGGTGCAGGAGAGGGTCGAGGTCACTGATCCACCACTCGTTGGAGTCACATTTGATGGGCTCAGACTACAGGTCAAGCCAGATGAGGGGGATATTGTAGCGGTTAAGGCGACTGCACTGTTGAACCCGTTCTGACTGCCCACAGTTATCATGGATGTACCGGCGACGCCAAGGTTTGTTGTGACTGAGCTAGGATTGGCGTTGATCGTAAAATCTGGCGCAGCACCGACATTGTACGTGACGATCGCATTGTGCGACAATGAACCACTAGTCCCTGTTACTGTTATCGTGAAAGAGCCCGATGCTGTCGGTGACGCGGAGCATGAGAGCGTGCTAGTCCCAGAGTTTCCTAGCGTGACGCTAGTTGGTGAGAGCGTGCACGTCGTAGTGCCTGAGGTTCCGCCCGTCACTGCCGAGGTCAATGAAACGGGTCCTGTGAAACCGTTCAGGCCGGTCGCTGTGATCGTGGATGTTCCAGCTGCTCCTCCAGCGATGATACTTACGCTCGTTGGGCTGGCTGCAATTGTGAAGTCTTGGACGGTGTATGTGACTATGGCAGTGTGTGACAAGTTTCCACTCGTTCCTGTTACTGTTACTGTGTATGTTCCAGCTGACCCAGAGCAGGAGAGCGAGGATGTAGCTGAACCACCAGAGGGTGTTGTGACACTCGTCGGGTTCAAGTTGCACGTCAAGCCTGTGGACGGCGACACTGACGCAGTCAATGATACGGCACCGTTGAATCCGTTCAAGCTAGATACGGTAATCGTCGAGGTGCCGGCAGTTCCTGCGTTGACCCTGACTGAGGTTGGACTTGTGCTGATCATAAAGTCGGGTGCGGCTCCAACATTGTATGTCACAGTCGCGGAGTGTGAGAGCGAACCGCTAGCACCTGTCACTTGAACCGTGTAGGTTCCGGCAGTATTGGAACCGAGGGATAGTGTCGATGTTGCGGACCCTCCACTTGCAATCGTTAGACTGGACGGAGATACCGTGGCGGAGACACTGTTAGACGATGGCGTAACTGTCAACGCAACCGTCCCAGTGAACTGTTCAATGCTCGATAGTGTCACGGTTGCACTCGCAGACGAGCCTGCTGCACTCGAGACAGTCGATGGATTGACGGATATTGAAAAGTCGCCGACATGAACAGTTACAAGGGTCGACCTTGTCAATGTCCCATTCGAGGCCGAAACCGTAACGGTGTAAGTGGCCGTAACGGACGAGACGAAGGTACAGATGGATGAGGCGGACGGAGTGGATGAGGAGAGAGTGATGCTTGATGGACTGCACGAGGCAGAGAGCCCGGAGGATGGATTGACTACAGTGGTTATAGTCAGCGTACCAGCGAATCCTGAAGATCCAGTTAGCGTAGCGGTTGTGCCTCCGGAAGTGCCCGAGTTGAAAGCAACACTGGACGGGCTGGCCATGATACCAAAATCTGGTGCCGGCTGAGAAGTCGTTACGGTGACGGTCAAGACGACCTTGTGAGTCAAACCACCACCAGCATTTCCTGCGACAGATACGGTGTACGTCCCGGTCTTGTCTGACTTGACCTTTAGAATTGACGATGCGCTGCTGTTTGTCGGGACCGAGACGCTTCCGTTGGTGAAAGAGAGGCTAATTCCTGAAGGAGACGATGTCGCTGATAGACTCACTGCCCCAGAGAATCCGTTCAAGCTTGTCACGGTGATCGTCGAAGAGGCGGAGCTCTTCACCGCAAAACTGAGGGAGGAGGGATTTGCAGAGATAGAAAAGTCTGAAACCTTGACATTGACAGTTGTGAATCCGATCAACGATCCACTCACCGCGGTCACATTGACTACGTAGTTCCCCCAAGTGCTAGACGAGACGGTCAAGGTTGAGCTGGCGGACCCCCCCTTGGGAACATTGAAACTTGACGGGTTCAGCAAGGCAGTCAAACCTGACGAAGGTAAGACAGAAGCGGATAATGAGACGGTCCCAGCAAAACCATTCACGCTGTTGACAGTTATCTTTGAAGTTGCAGAGTGACCTGACGCAAAGCTGACACTTGCTGGACTAGCCGAAACCGTGAACGATGGGTTGGGCGGCGGGGAACTGCCTGTTATTGTGAAACTATCCTTGTATGTTTGTCCACCCGTATTGACGAACGTGCTCAGAAGAGAAGAACTTGTGATGGTGAACAATGAGTAACCAAGTGGGGTCCCAGTTGAACAGCAGTACGCTGCGAAATATCCGGTGTTCGGCTTCGATACGGTCTTCCCCCCTCCCTCTCCACCCGTCCCGTCAATCACATAGACAGTGCCGGCTCCCTTGGTCAGAGACGAGCCTGGATTGGCGACGCATGATGAAACATAGGTTCCATCCGTTGCGCAGGTCAACTGTTTGCTCCTCTGATACGTGTGGTCGTGCCCCTGAAGGATCAGGTCCACCCGTTTGTTCATCAGCATCGTAAGAAACGACATGGGCACCTCGCAGCCCTGTGAACCGGTGCCGATACAGATCTTGTGCATGACAACAATTATCCATGGAATTGCGTTGCTTCGAGCATTGTCGACTGCATTCGCGACCCAGTTGTAATTGGCAGTCCCACTTGCATACGAGAGTGAGCTGCTGCTCGTGGTTCCGTTCCATATTGCAGGGTCGACCATTATGAAGCGTGCCAGTGGATTGGTTGATGGATAATCGAAATAATATCGGAACCCGTACGTGCCGGTCTCGGCACCGAGTGTGAACGGGCAGTCAAGGACGAACTTGTTGATGCTTCCTCCGCCATCGGTAGAATTTGTCTCCCATGTCTCATGGTTCCCAACTATCAACTCAACATTGGGAATAGATGTTTTGAACTGGTTGCACCACGTTTTTTCGTTCACAGTGCTGGTGGGTTGAGTGTAGAGAAGATCTCCGACCCCTAACGCGAAGCTTGCTCCCGAAGATCCCATGGACGACATCACCGTCTTCGCGGCCGAGCTGAACCCGTAATCGCCGGCTGATGCGAATGAGAATTGTGTGACTGCTGCTGCAACCGGATTTATTGGAAGGATCCCGAAGACTTGATCAAGCGTGAAGACAAGCAGGACGATAACCATAATCTTCCTTGATGATTTCATGCTCTGACCCAACCCAACCGAACCCAGAATCTGTGGGCAGTATGCTAGTAACTTAGGCTTAATGGTTGTGGTTGTAGTGTTAGTGATTATAAAGGCTGAAAATTGTATCCAATCCTATCCAGTCCAGGTGAATCTACGGTCGACCTTTTGAAAAGCGGCGTTTGACGCAGAAACACTGACAGAGGAAAGGCAATGTTCCTTAATGCGTTTGCCTGAGACTTCTCGGGTACACTTACTCTCATCGGATTCTTGTTGAACCCTAAGCTGGCTTCCAGGCTATTCCCCTGAACGATGACGACAATCCAGTCGGCACCATCTTTAGAACGCCTGCAGAGTAACTCAGCATTGTTCCGCTGTTTCCGACTATGGTGGCAGTGTCGCCTGACCAGCTTACTGAGTAGAGGCCGTTAGAAGTCAGGGACGGCAAGCTGGAGAGAGTTGATCCGTCATATGTTAGCACGACGCCAGATGCGCTTCCGACAAGGATTGCAAGGTTGCCAGTAGGGTTCCATGCGATGAATCTGATAGTTGCAGAAGAAGTGTATAGTCCGCTGGTGTTGAACGCGACTGTGCTAGTTCCATTGTATTTGAGAATGGAGCCGCTTGATCCCCCGATCAACGCGTACTGACCGTTTGGATTCCAGGCAACGCTGTAAAGATTGTTTGTTGTTCCAGAAGCTAGGACTGTAATGACGCCGTTCTGGTAACTGAGGAACGTTCCAGTATTACCGATCAATAAGGCGATCGTGCCGCTCGGGTTCCAGGCTATCCCTTGAATCTGGCCACTGCTAGGGTCTGCGATAGGTGTGGTGGATACCCCATCATACTTGAAGACCGCGCCGCCAGAGCCTCCGATAAGAGCATACGATCCGTCAGGACTCCAAACCACTGTGTTCAGATCGGTTCCTGAAGAAATGCCAGTAACGATCTGGGTGAGCTGCGATCCGTCCCATTTCATCA
>VBBH01000104.1 GCA_005888695.1 Candidatus Bathyarchaeota archaeon | reverse complement strand
AGAGCGGGGACTGAAGAGTATAGGTGAGTTGAGGGGGAGAACTGACCTTCTTGTCAGGCAAAAGTAGGAAAAATGGGATCAAATTGAGAGAGATTGTCGAGTCGATAGTTCGGTCTCGATTCAAGCTCCCGATCGTAACTGGAATGGTCGAGAAGTCTGAAGCTGAGGGTGGATGCGGCGTAATAGGAGTCGCTTGCACCGTGCCAATAGAGGGGAAGTATCTCCTTCAATCGTTGGTTCAAATGAAGAACCGCGGCAATGGAAAAGGTGGCGGAATTGCGGCCGTTGGACTCGTTCCCGAGCAACTGGGGGTTACGCGTCAAGTATTGGATGACGACTATCTCATTCAGATAGCTTACCTTGAGTCAAGGGTCAGGGACGAAGTCGAAAACGAATTCCTCAACTCCAATTTCATTGTTGACCATAGCTCGAGGATAGAGACGGTCAGCGACTATCAAAGTATCCAGGGTCTAGAAGTGCAGCCGCCCGTGGTCTACAGATACTTCTGCCGCGTTAGACCAGGGATCCTAGAAGAGTTCGTACATGCCAACAAACTGGACGGGATGGAGCGATCTTCTGCGGAGGACGAGTTCACCTACCAAACCAGCTACCGTTTGAACCATCGATATTATTCGTCTCTCGGTGAGAAGAAGGCGTTCGTCCTATCACACGGGAAAGATATGCTAGTCCTCAAACTGGTTGGGTATGGAGACGATGTGGTACGATACTACAAGCTTGAGGATTTCAAGGCCAACATATGGATCGGACATCATCGTTATCCGACGAAAGGACGGGTCTGGCATCCTGGAGGCGCACACCCGTTCATCGGAATGCACGAAGCACTCGTGCACAACGGTGACTTTGCGAACTATCACTCAATAGTCGAGTATTTGGCCCAGCGTGGCATCCGTCCACTGTTTCTGACTGACACTGAGGTTTCTGTTCTATTATTTGATCTTTGGAGCAGGGTCTACCATTATCCATTGGAATATCTTGTGGAGGCGATGGCTCCGACAACCGAAAGAGACTTTCACATGCTTCCGGTTGAGAAGCAACGATTGTACGGATTAGTACAAGCGACGCATATTCATGGCTCGCCTGATGGTCCGTGGTTCTTCATCGTCGCAAAGAACGATCCTAGAACTGGAGAGAAGCAGTTGCTCGGGATCACTGACGCGTCGATGCTAGGGGTGGAAGTTACACGGACGGGGGGACTTTTGTGTTCACTTTGAAAGCTGCTGATCCAGGTGTAAAAAAGCTAGAGTGCACCGACAAGTTCGGCCGAAAAGTAGTAGTTCCCAGTGGACAGGATCACCAGGCTGTCTCCTCTCATTCCGGTCTGGGTCTGAGCGCAAGCGTGGCTCAACAACTTCAAGGCCTTGAACAGATGCATGCAGATAGGTCGAGTCTCTTCCAATATCTCGGTCCATTGTTGAGGAGTGGAAGCTTCGACTATGTAGTTGGTTTGGTCGAGGAGTTGGAGAGGCTTGGTTCTAGGGGTCAGGGCAGCTTTTGGTTTGCGGTCGAGGCTTTGACTATGTTGTACGATAGGATCTATGATAGCGGGGAAAAGAGGCGTGCTTCTCTACTGCAAGCATATGATGATGCGCTAACTAGGATGTTCTCGTCGATTCCTCTGTTGGATGGGGATCACGCGCATGAGTTTGTAAGGTTGGACTGGGCATCGAGGAAGAGATTGCTTCCACCCTTGATAGTGGATAATTTGTTGGCGGTGGACGCGTTGGATTTTCCAGTTGAAGGTAGTGAGAGTATGGCGAGGTATCTTGTCGATTGTTATCAGAAGGGTTGGAGGAGATTGGTGGCGTTTAATCTTCGCGGGCACAGGTTCATCGCGAACGGGCTTGGGCCTGGGACGAGTGGCCTTCGTCTTGACTGTTATGGGGACGTGGGTGATTATGTTGGGTCGGGGATAGATGGTGCTGAGGTGAATGTCCATGGCGCTGCTCAGGATCAGGTGGCTCAGATTATGAAGAGTGGGAAGCTAGTAGTTCATGGAGATGTGGGGCAGGCGTTCATGTATGCCGCGAAGGGCGGAGACGTCTATATTCTGGGAAACGCTGCCGGTAGGCCTTTGATCAATGCTGTCGGTCGGCCACGGGTGGTGATCAATGGGACATGTTTGGATTACTTGGCGGAATCGTTCATGGCTGGTGATCCGTACAATGGTGGTGGATTTGTGATAGTTAATGGATTGAGACCGACACATGATGGACGGTTTGTCGAGCAGGCTTCACCTTATCCAGGTGGTAATTTGTTCTCTTTGGCATCTGGTGGAGCGTTGTATATTCGGGATCCTCATTGTTTGTTGTCGAGTGATCAGTTGAATGGTGGGCGTTTGGCTGAGTTTACTGAGAGGGATTGGGGGTTGGTGAGGCCGTACTTGGAGGAGAACGAGCGATTGTTTGGTATAGGTATTGAGCGGGACTTGTTGACTGTGGGGGGAGAAGTATTGTCTCCGGGTAAGGTGTACAAGAAGGTTGAGCCCGTTATGTTGCTGGAATTGGCGTAGGAGATGGGTGTGAAAGTGAAAGTGTTCCTGTCTGTGGCTGGAGAAAATAATGGGGGAGGGGGGATCAATAACAATTCTTAGGGTATTTTTCGAAAATGCCTGTAAAACTTTTTCTTTATGTGAACTTTTGTCCTCATGGACTTCTTTGTGGTGAGTTTGTCCCGTTAGGGTAGTTGGAGAACAGGGGGTGTGAAGGTGTCGGGAAAGTGTCTCTTTCACGTCTTGAGACAAGTGAATCAGCCCCCCTTTTTTACAACTTAACCTTCTCAGGCGCCTCAAAATGAGCGAGATCTGCTGTAACTCGCTCATTATGCTGGGAATAGCATTTTGCGGAAACGGGTTTATTCATTTAAACATAGCGGAAATTTATGAGGAGATCATCAGGGGCCTGAATTAGTGAGCCGGAATTGGCGATCAGGGCTCAAAGTCCGCGATTTCGGTATTGCCAACTGCCCAGAGGTTAATTTTCTAAAAGGGAAGAGCACGTTCGAAGCTTGAACAAAGTGGCTCGGCTCGGACGAAGGTGTACTATGCCGGGTTTGGGGTGTTGCGAGGCTTGGCTTGTTCCATTCCGTTGCCATCTGAACATTTTCATCGGGAGGTTTGCCGTTCGCCGCGGAAAGCCCATTTATTCCCCCGGTTATGCTTGGGGCGTCTATTCCCTTGGTACCCAGAAGCCCAGCGACTCTCAAAGAGGTAGCATCGACCATGCAAGCCAGGAGAACCTTCCGTCTATCCGGGATCAAGGTCTTCAACGTCTCCGGAAGTTTCTCCGTGGAGATTAGAGTCTGGACATCCTGCGCCCTGGTATTCTTACTCTATCCGGTTTGAGTCCGAGACTGGAAGCGATGAGTTGGACTCCTTCGCTTCTGGGTGCGAAGGCGGTGTGGGTCCAGAGAACGGTGCCATAATCCTGGGTCTTGGATCTTGCTTCTTCAACCGTTAACTCGTACCTCTTCTCTTCAGCGAATGGTCCGAGAGTCTTCTGGTACTTTTCGACACCGTCAGCAAGTATGACGACGAATCTTTCGCCTACTCCATAATTCAGCATTTGAAGAGTAGCATAGAGTGCGAAGGCACCGCTTTCTCCAATATCGTATCCTTTTCTCACGAGGTATCTGAATGATGGTTTGGCCGCAAAGTCGGCCTCGTGCTGGCCAAGATATTGATCTGGACGATAGAATTTCAGACCGATGGACTTGTCCTTTGTTCGTATCCTGGCCACGTCCTGGTTATTGAGTGGATAGACTATGTGCAGATTCTTCTTTCCATATTTTTTCTGAGTGTAGTTACTCAGTCCGGTTGCTGTTCCTCCGGTCCCAAAGGTCGTGACTATTCTGAAATCTTCTAGGGAGTATCCGTGCCGGAGGATTTGTTGATCTATCTCTGGCCCGGTGCCCGAGGACGGAATATACATGAGCGGTTCACTCTCGACATTGAAGAATGTGACTCGGAACACTTTCAAAAGTTCTAGCTTCAGTGGAGTCTTCTTGGTAGATCGTCCGGGGAACAATAACTTGCTGGAGAATAGTTTCGAGTTGAACCATATCAGTGTGGACGTTCAGAACTCGACAAGCAACAACTTCTACCACAACAGCTTCTGTCCCAAGACCAACACAAACTGCTTCAGGCATGTGAACTACATTTTTCCTAACGATATGATGACCGACATTTGGGACAATCGGAGCCTTGGCACAGGCCCAAGAGGAGGGAACTATTGGGACAATTACACTGGAACCGATGGAGACCATAACGGGATCGGTGATATGCCATACATTGTGAACGGTTTCGCCTTGGACAACTATCCCCTGATGGTACCATTCGTCCCGGTTCCATTGGCAATTTATCGACGGAGGAGGAAACGATTGAAAGGGTCAGCATCGGAACCAGGGACAACGGGTAAGGAATGTCGATGAGTAGACCAGAAATGTCCTAGACAACTAGGACTGCTGACGATCAACCAGGGTCTTGCTTGATGCGAAAAGGATAATTGTGACTTCGCAGAATCTAACGCGAAGGTCCATGAGGATTCCCCTGTTCGCTTCAGCTATGCTATTGACCCTATTGGCCGTGACTTCACCCTCGCTACTTCACAATGCTGTGCCGGTCAATGCCCGTGTTGCCACTGGTGCCGTTACTACTGGACCCCTCGCGGCTTTCACTTACAACCCCTGCGTTATGTGCGCGGTGATGGGAGACCTTGTCTTCTTCAACGGGAATTGGAGCATAAGCCCGAACGGGTCAATATTCTCCTACACGTGGGACTTTGGAGACGCGTCGCCCCTGTACAAGACGACCAGTCCGAGCACGAGTCACGACTATACTCTTCCAAGCTCTGGAATGTGGACGGTCACACTCATGGTCCAAGACTCGACGGGTCAAACTGATACGGTCGGCCAGTCCGTCGTATTCAATATTCGTCCCGACTTTTCATTCCAGCCTCAAAATCCCATGGTCGGCCAGTCTGTCACGTTCAACGGGTCCAGCAGCCAAGTCTTCGGTCCGAGCCTGTTCGGGTTCGGATGGACGTTCGGTGATAGTGCAGACGGCTCTGGAAAGCTGGTTAGCCATTCATACACGGCTCCGGGTTTGTTCAGGGTCTCATTGACCGTGCAGACCAGTCAAGGAAACGGGCAGATATCTAAGACGATCCTCGTGGCTCCTCCCACAGGACAGAAGAACATAATCCTCCGTTCCGTCTTCGGGATCGCGTTCTACAATAGTAGTGGTCAGATCAAGATCCTGCCGGCCTCATTGTTTCTCAACATGACCATCCAGGGTACGAACTCGACAGGAACCATTCTCAATATCGTGTCAGGCGAGATCACTATTGGACCCTCTTCGATCATTGGTGCACAGAGGAATTTCACATTCACTTCTGGGCAAGCCTTCCAATCCAACAGTGGACGCCTCACCATAACCGCCCAGATGATCGAGGTCTACTCGTGCCAGCAACAGCAACCGCCCTGCACAACTCCGAACGTTCAATACCACCTCTACTTGACAGGCCCTTCAAGACTCGTTGTATTATCGTCCACAAACAATGAGATCGTATTCTTCATTCGACTCTTTGGATTCCTCTACAACTCCCAATCGAAGATAGGACTGTTCTTTATTGTGGGTAGGTCACTCGGAGACGTCAACGAGGATGGGATTGTCAACGTTAGCGATCTGGCCATGATCGGGTCAAGCTTCGGCAAGGACAATGCGCAAACTGTCATGTCACAACCATGCGCATCTGTCGCAGGCTATCCCACCGTTTACTATGCGGACCTGAATGGAGACGGGTCAGTCGGCATAAGCGATCTGGCGCTAGTTGGGTCGAGCTTCGGACAGACATACTACCATAGTTGACCGAATCTATCCGGATATTCCCTAGGTTGCCTATCATTGCACCAATAAGGCTATACTCATTCCCGAAGAAAGACAGGAGGACTAGGACTCTTTGCAGAATGTGAAAGGTCTCCGGGTCTTTATCCTCCGAGGAACATGAACAGGTTACACGGCTAAACAGACGTGACTATATTGTGGCATATGTCTCTGCGTCTATTGCATATCTGCTCATCCTCATCCCTCAGTACAATACAGTTGAACGGATACTCTCGATGAATGCTCGGATTCTCGAGTCTTTTCTCGGTAGATTGGTCCAGGTGTACGGACCAATGCTTGGAGTACAGCTCAGCATACTGTCTACAGTCATCGCGTACCAGGCAATCTCGGGAGTAGTGCTCCTTTCGACTTCTAGGATGGGCCGGACTCGTGCGGCTTGGAGATTGAAGTACATGATTGCCAGTGTGAGCTTCATAGGTTATGTGGGATATTCTCTCGGCATAGGGTTCGTCACATCATTGGGATGGACGTCTATACTTGCAAGTATGAATGTTGACGTCTCACCAATCCTCCAGTCATATTATTTGTTCAACCTCGGTGCAGCGATTTGTTATCTCGGATTGTCCTGGTTCTGAGGCGAACCTATACTCGATTGTCCGCGTTGGAAGCTAAGGATTCGTTGACGACTAGAAAGGGAATTTTGTTCTAGGACCGAATTTCAGAGCCTACGAAGACCAGTTCGTGTTAGGACGGGAAGGTCCAAGTAGACGCTCAAGCAAGATTCATAACAATCTTCTTTCTCTACCCCTGATATCTTCCACTTTTGATTTCTTCTGGCTTCTGGGAAGTGTGAATAGGTTAGTTTGGAAATGAGGGTCCGGCTTGCAAATCCACCGGTTGGATTAGTTGCGAAGTACACGAAGAAGGAACGGGACTTTTTCTCCGACTATGCCAGGACAGTTCTCGGACTAGTCTCTAGTCCCGAGGTCCGAATACTTCTAGAGAAATTGATCAATTTGGAAGGGATACGGTCGAACAGTTTGATCGATCTAAGAGTGATGATGTTTCCGGCCATGCCCTTGAATGGACGACCCAGAAACGTTCTGCATGGGAGTTACAATCATGACTCTTCCCAGATTAGCCTCTACCCGTTGAAACTGTCTAGGGAATGGATAGGGAAGATTGGTTATGAACTGTTCAAGATTCCAGTCGCGGATCTCTCAGATGATGCAAGAGGATTGTTCCGGGAGATACAAGTCTCCTGCCTTTCAACTCTAGTCCATGAAATATTGCATGTGAAATTCGGCAATTCCGGAATGTCTAGATACGTGGAGGAGGCAATCGTAAGAAAACTTGAGAAGAAGTATATTCAGGAATGGAAGGTGGAACTGAAGGATCTTCTAGTTTCCTAGCCGATCCTAGCATAGGAGTCGATTATGCTCGCAATATATTTGGTTCCCGCAATGAAGTGGTCTGTGGTCGTGTACTCATTCGGTGCGTGAGCATGCGAGTAGGCTGATGGTGGTCCGCTGCCGGTCCAGATCGAATCCAATCCTAACCGTTTTGTGAAGAGATAGTCTGGACCCGACGCAGCCATTCTAGGATATACCACAGCACTCGTCCCGTACGCGAGCCTCGCAGCTTTTTCTGCCGCTTTCGCTATCGGAGCGGTGGGACTGGTCCTTGATGGTTCTAGGAAGCCGAAAGCTTTCACTTTGATGTCGTCGAAACCGTGACTGTGCAGGTGATCTTTCAACCGTTGTAATTGTTTTCGTGGATTCTGGTCGTAGACAAGTCGGAAATCCATTTTCAGCATCGCGCTTCCCGGTAGAACAGTCTTGGAACCTAGACCTTGGTAGCCGGCTTTGAAACCGCATATCGTAGCGGTCGGCTCAGTAAGATAGCGTCGCAAGGCCTCATGCGAGCTGCTAGCGTTCAAGAATTCTCTCGTCCCAAATTCTCTAAGGAAGTTCTCTCCATGGAACGGGATTTTCTTCAATAGACGAGACTGTTGTGGAGTGAAGGGTTCAACCTCATCGTACCATCCCTTGACTTTGATCTTACCGTCCAGGTTTTTGATAGTTGATAGTGCCCAGACCAATCGCCAGGCAGGGTTCTCAACTATAGGTGCGTAGGATGAGTGAAGATCTTCCCGGGCCTTCTTGCAGTGAAGTTCGACATACAACAGTCCCTTGACTCCAAGGCTGATCTTTGCCCGACCAGTCTCGTCAAAATCACCATCGTAACAGACGACAGAGTCTGCCTTCAATCGTTCCTTGTTCTCTTCGATGAAACTTGGCAGGTGGGGGCTTCCGATCTCTTCTTCACCTTCGAAGATGAACTTGAGATTCAACGGTACATCGTTCACTACTTTCAGGAAGCTCTCAGCCGCTTTGATACAGGACGTGACGTTGTTTTTGCTGTCGGCAGCGCCACGGCCGACGATCTTCTTCCCATGAATCACGGCCTCAAATGGCCCCGAGTCCCATTTCTCTAAAGGCTCCGGAGGCTGGACATCGTAGTGCCCATAGATCAGTAAAGTCTTGGACGAGCCTTGTTTCGAACGGACTTCCCCGTAGACGACCGGGTTGCCCTCCTTCTCAGGAAGGATTCTCGTCCTAATTCCCGCGTTTTCCATTAGCTTCTTGACGATCTTGGAGCATTCGTCCAGTCCCTTGCCATGGGCCGATATGCTGGGCTGGCGAAGCAGGGTGCGAAAGTCACGCAGGAAACCTTCCCGGTTGTCCTCGATGTGGTCGAGAACTGATTTGAGGCTCAAGTCGTGACGAGAGTCAAAGAAAGGACTCGATGGTTATAGCATCTTCTACAGACTATTCACGGGTCCGTGTCGCCTTGTGTCTCCACATCGTATGGGACGTACTGTCTGGAGCGGCACGCGAGGGAGGTGCGAAGAACGTAGGAATGTCTCTGGGGGCTGCTCACAGCATTAGATGATGCCTAACCATCCGCAGACCGAGTCGAAGTAGAGGGTTATCCAATCATAGGTCACGAGGTCTGTCGAGTTAGCAGGATCTCCCGAAGTTTACAGCGGTAAGGACCAAATCGATGATGTTGATGGTGCCGTCATTGTTTAGGTCAGGTGCCGAGACATAGGATCGGTCAGTGCTGACTAATCCAAACTTTGCACCAATTGTTGACAGATCGATAATGTCCACACGACAGTCGCCGTTAACGTCTCCTTTCATCCGGACATTGAACAATCCCCCAGCTATGATATTATTGGCAACATTCGGGTCTCCCAGAACCTGTTGAGCTTGGACCGTGACATTGTAATTGGCCCTTATGGTGATATTCGGGAACCAGGAGAAACGGATCAGCTGTGATAAGCCCGTGGTGAGAAAGACGTTCTGCTGGGCAACAATCGTACTGTTCGCCACGAGACTCACGAGGAAGGTTTCATTGGAGAGGCCGAAGTCTGCAACAGTCACATTTGCCATGACCGGCTGAACCAATATGACATCCTGATACGCTGTGAATCTTGACAGCACCAAGCGTGTCGCCGCCGTGTCATGGAATGGTTGGAAGACCTCAACACGACTATTCGACAGAGCCGGAGAATACTGATTATTGTCGGTGACATAGACATTGTCCGAGCTATCAACCACAACCCCACTTGGATTGGCGAGCTGCCCAGATCCTGAGCCCAGAGTTCCAAAGGAGGTCACGAAGGTCCCGTTCCCGAGAAACTCTTGCACACGATTGTTGAGAGTGTCCGCAACATAAACGTCACCGCCCGAATCGAGCCCAATACCCATAGGTAGGTTGAATTGGCCATTTTGACTTCCAAGCGAGCCCCAGGAGAATAGGAACTGTCCCGTACCGCTGAATTTCTCAACTCGATGATTACCAGAGTCACTAACATAAACCAGGCCGGACATACGATCGACGATAATCCCTCGGGGATTGTAGAATTGACCATTTCCCGATCCATTAGTCCCCCAACTCGTCAAGAAATTCCCGTTACTGTCGAACTTTTGGACTCTAGAGCAGCCGACAACCCCGTCATTGTTGAAGTCGGTCACGTAAACATTGCCTCCCGCATCCAATGCGATTCCAGAAACCCCGCAAAACGGTGTATTGTTGATGCCCTTGGACCACGCAGTGATGAAGGCGCCGGTCGAGGAAAACTTTTGAACTCGGTTATTCCCATAATCTGTCACATACACGTTCCCATTACCATCGACCCCAACATTCGAGGGACCATTGAACTGACCGGTGAGATTTCCAAACCCACCCCAAGACGTGATGAGAACACCGGAGCCCGTGCTGAACTTTTGGATCCTGTTGTTGTCATGATCCGTTACGTAGATATTATTTCCAGAATTGTCCAGGGCCGAACCTAGGGGAGTGGACAATAGTCCCAGTCTTGGATACGAGAGACTTGTAATGTAACTGCCAGTAGCACTCGAGAACTGTTGGACATTAAAGTTGACAGGGTCGCTTACGAAAACATTCCCGAGATTATCGACTGCGGCACCCAAAGGCTGGGAAAAATGGCCGGGAATGGTCCCGTACGATCCGGCTGTCCAGACCACGGCAAAGTTTATGTTGAATTTCTGGATACGCTTTGCCAGATCATCCGCGACGTAGACATTGAAGGAACCGTCGACAGCGAGACCGGTAGGAGAAAACAATGTTCCTCCAGAGTTGACCCCGCCCCAAGATGTGACGAAGCCCCCGTTCTTCGTGAATTTGGTAACGTTGCCGGAGAAACCGTCTTTGTTGTCGGTGTTTGCATCGTCAACATACACGGAACCCTGAGAGTCTAAGGCAATCCCCATCGGCATGGTGAAATTCCCGGGCGGTCCGAGCCGGAAGTACTTGACGAATACACCATCATTCCGAAATATCCCAACCCTTTGGTTCCCGCTATCGACCATATAGAGATAGTTGGTAGTGTTGATTGCGATGCCCTGCGGATGCGAGAACATGCCATTAGCGGTGCCGTTCGAGTTCCACGAGCGGATGAACACACCAGTAGTCGAGAACTCTTGTATCGTATTTGTAACATAGTCTGTCGCAAACACGTTTCCAATCGAATCGACCGCGACAGCCACCGGCTGCTCGAACTGTCCTGGGCCCGCACCATGGTTTCCCCACATACTGACCAAGGTACCGTTCCGAGCGATCTTCCCAACCCCATAATTCTGCGAATCGGCCACATACAGGTTCCCAGACGCGTCAATAGCAACCCCATTAGGACTCGACAAACCTCCCAAGGAACCCCACTGGCGAGAATAACTGAACCCGGGCCCAGCCGATGAAGAGGTCGAGACCTGGAAGGCAGTCGAAAGCGAAGGGCTGACAGAATGATCGACGAGCAGGGACCTGAAACAGCCACTGCTAGAGAATGCCAATACTAGGAGAATAGAGATTAGGACAGGCCTTGAGCCATAGCCGATCTTCAAACGTGACCAGTATCGCAATATGTTTCCCCCTCACCATGTCCGTACAGAATATTCTGCTCTTTCTTCCTGCGAAGGACTATCGCTGTCTTGGTTTTTCTGTTTTCCGGACGAGTAACTTTGGCAATCAGCATCATCCCCCAGATACCCGTTAGACGCCATTACCACAAGCGTTAATACACAACCAAGAGTTTCAGACGCGATCATGAAGAAAATACCGAATATTACAATCGTACTAACTATCGCTACAGTAATGCTCGTCGCACCAATTGGAAATGCCGGGACTATCGCAGTTCCGACAGACTTCAACTATACCGTGAACCCGATCGCTGTTCAACTGGGTCCGCTCTCACCGAACACTCAAATGCCGAATGGACTGCCTCTCTGCAAGAGCGCAAGCCTCGGCAATATAGTCTGTTATTCCCCCAGGTTCGTCCGAAAAGCTTACTCCGTTCCTTCAACCTTGGATGGAACTGGTCAGACGATCGCAATAGTGGATGCTTTCGGAAGCCCCACTATTAAGCAAGACCTAGCACTATTCGATGCTGCCTTCGGACTTCCCGCCCCGCCCTCGTTCACAATATTCTGCGGCAACTCTCCAACCCCACTCGATGAGAGCACATGTCCACAGGTCAACATAAACGTCAACCCGAAGCACGGCGTTTTCTCGTGGACGATCGAGACTAGCCTTGACGTGGAATGGGCTCATGCTATCGCACCAGGCGCTAACATCGTACTCGTCGTCGCTTCAACCTCTTCTGGGAACGCGATAAACGATGCAGAAGCCGCAGCCATAGCCGCCTATCCAGGCGCAGTCTTCTCGCAAAGCTTTGGAATCCCGGAGATCTTCCTCACCGGAAGCGGCAACCCTGGTCAGGTCAAGCAGGCCCAGCAGAACTATGCCAACGGGGTAGCAGTCGGAGACACCTTCTTCGCCTCGGCCGGCGACACAGGCGCAACGTTCGGCTTCCAAACACAAATGAGCAACTTCCCAAGCTCCGACCTCCACAATGTTGGAGTCGCCGGAACTCAAGGACTCCCATACAATGCTACTGGAACACTGATGCCCTGCCCGACTTCAGCACCATTCTCCTGTACCTCTGGACTATCCGCGTACCATGGCCCTTGCGTCCTTGGACGGACCGTAGCGCCCAACTGTGTCGCTGACGGCTATGGTGGCGAACAAGTCTGGAACGAACCTAGCTTCGGCGTCGCGACTGGCGGAGCTCAAAGTCTTCTGTTCGGAGTTCCATCATATCAAGCGGGTCTCGGACTATCCTCAAGGGGTCCAGACGTGACCTACAATGCAGCAATCGACGGCGGTGTCCTAACCGTCTACAGTGGTCTTGGATTCCCTGCATTGTTCATTGTCGGTGGGACCAGTGCTGGTTCACCCCAATGGGCAGGTATAGCTGCACTCGCCAATCAGGCTCGTGCCAGTCTTGGCAAGGGACCAATTGGTGACCTCAACCCAGTCCTCTACAACATCTACCACAGTGCACGATACTCCAGCGACTTCCACGACATCACCGTCGGCAACGACCAACTGGTAGGCACCCCTGTCGGCTACGTAGCCACAACTGGCTACGACGTCGCCTCAGGCATTGGCTCGCCAATCGTCAGCCAACTAGTGGTTGACTTGGCAGCAGCCTAGCACGAACAGGCAGCCCAAGAAAAAACTCCCTCTCTTCTCCTTTTTTCTACTCCCCAGTCATATCTGAGAACTGTCGATTTTGTTCAGCCGCTCGAAGCAGAGCGGCGATCCAGTCTAGTTAGTTATGCTGGAGAGTATGTTGGAATATCCCATCGCTTGAAGCGTCTTATCCATCTCGACCATCGCATCCCCAATCGGCTTGCCCTCCTCGAGAATCTTTTGGAAGAGGGATATGGCGAACGTGTCGGTGAGGGCGAGCGAGACGAGTCCCTTCCAGCCGATGACCGTGGACGCCCCCTTCCGGAGAAAGGCGCTTGCTAATCCTGGCTGGGTCAATGTGTTGCAGCCCATGAGGAAGACCATTGTACCTGGGGCGAATCTTCCCTCCATCACCGAGACGAGGCCTGGTCCCATCGAAAAATACTGCTTTCCTTCATAGAGATAATTCCCCACCTGTCCTGTTAATTGTTCGAGTATATGGCCGAAGGGAGTGTAGCGCTCTGTAGTCGCCATATCATCGATGCCTGAGTGGGCCCAAAAGATTACGATATGATAATTGCCAGTTGGAATTTGGCGTATCAGGTTCACAGTAACAGAGTCATACATAACGTGAGACAAATGGGCTTGATCAAGGAGATCAAGAAAGAGGCCGCGGGACGGGTCTTGCGTGTGAGTCATGTCGAGGATTAGCACGTCCGCGTGGGGAAGATTCAGTGGGCTTGGGGGATAATGGTAGAAGCCGAAGACGATGATCATTATCAGGATAATCTGGAGTTCGTAGTAGATGCTGCGACCCCCAGTCTGGACTCTACTTCTTCGATGCTTCTTTCGCCAGTCTTCAATCGCATCGTTGATCGAATTGAATCGTGTCATGTACTTTCTTCCATTGACCTTTCTCTCGGACTCTTGTTTTTGAAAAAAGAGGGGGTAAGGTGGAGTCGGGCACCTGGCATCTCTAGTTCTTCCTTCTTCTGCTCAGTGCCATCAGTGCGAAGACTCCAACCGCGACTGCACCTAACGCCAAGTATGGCGTGATCAGGGCGAGCGTGTTGAGTGCGACTGCTGTGCCACCGAGGAGGCTGCCGGCCTCACAGTATCCAGTGGGTCCTGCTACTGTGCTTGGACTTGTGCTGACCAGATAGCAGTGGGCTGGTCCAGTTGCAGTCTTGAATATGAGCTGTGTTGTTGCTGAGCCGCCTGCTGGAATGTTGAGAGTTCTGGAGTTTGCGACTGTTATTCCACCGTCGGATATTGAAACGCTGACACTGGCCGGGTTGGCCGTGTCTAGGTTATGAACGGTGATGCTCGCGGTGACCCTTGCGCCTAGTGGGGCGCTGTAGGGTGTGACGTAAAAGTTGGAGATCATCAGACCGGTCGAGGCTGCGGTGGTCGTCGGGATTAACAATACAAGCAATAGCGCGGCTACGGCTGGGAGGATCGTAAGGGTTCTTCCGTGTCGGAGATTCATGTTCAACTTTTCATTTTCACCTCCACCGTCCGGGATAGGTGAACTTGTTTGCCCGTCATCTGGTAGGGGACTTAAGTTTATCCTAAAATCGAGACGGCTTCAGACGATTGCTCCCTCGAATTAGAAGGATCATTGAGTGTTGGGTGCGAGAACACTCGGAGGACCCTCTTATCCTCCGAAGTGGTTTGGCATTGGCGTAGCCGTGGGAGGACAGCTAGTGAGGATGTTACCAGGCTGCAGATAGCAGTAGGGAAGGCTGAACCGGCCGTAACTGGACTTTAGGTAGATTGTCACGCCGACATAGGTGACTAGGTCACTTGTGCTATTGTGGACCGAGAGAAAGTCACGGAGCGCCGGCACTGCAGCCGCAACGAGGGCGAAAACGAAGGTTATGTTCAAACTGGCGCGGGCTGGTGCGTTAGCTAGGATTTGCCTGTCCTGTATCGCCACCTCTTCCGAGTGCAGAGGGCTTGTGAATGCGACGGATGTCGAGTTCACGAATACCTCATAGTTAGCATCGGTTATGAAGAGTCCGCCATATTGGGATGGGTTGTAAATACTGGCTGCGATTATCACGTGTGGGTAGCCTAAAGTCCCGTTGTCCGTTTGAATGGTAAGTTTCTGCACTTGAAGGTCGAGGTTGCCCACGCTGGAGAACCATACCACGTTGTTGTTAGTCTGGGCACTTGCGATTCCGATCATGCCCACCGCGATTCCTACATATACGAGCGCTACGAGCTCTTTCCAGGAGAGCACGAGATGGCCGAGACGGTATTGCAAGATCGAAAGACGCTCGCTAGGAAGTTGTACTCTCTGGTTGGGCGTCTGCATGATTTATGGATTGTTCTCGCATGGGGCGGACTGTTAGCTACGCTCTTCCTGAATATTTTCTACAACCGTTCCTGCTACCAGTTCTTGGTTATCCAGGATGTTAACGCTCCATGCATAGAGATGTTCGATTGGATACTGGTCTTCTTGATCGCTGTTGGAGCGGGCGTTTTGATTTCTGATGAGAGGGTGGCAGTATTGGGTTTCTTGTTGGCGCATTCTGTTGCCACGGGAGTATTTGTTGTGGCCTTGATTCTTCCACCGGTATTGGCAGGGGCCGACGAGGCCGTGACTAGCCTAGTTCTCTCCCAAAGCGTTGTCCTGGCGTTTAACTATCAATTTCCATTCTCAATCTTCTTCTCGTTCATTGGAACATTCATTGGATTGTATGTTGGGAGTAAGATTCCAGAGGAACAGGAGGAATCACAATGGGGACAACAAGGGCCTCGTCAATGATCGGATGTTTGAGTGAGGTTATGTGGTTCTGTTTCAGGTGCAGCTTTGTCCGAACGCCCCGGCGACGAGGACTAGATCGACAATATTTATTGTTC